>NZ_JBYVYK010000065.1:0-23752 GCF_058148405.1 Mycobacterium sp. DHQP2018-32-09
GCCGCGGGCGGCGGTCCGGACCGTCACGCTCGCCGAGATGGGCGCCGACCCCCGCGTCCTGGGCGCAGCGTGCGTGGACGCCCTGCTGCTCGCCGGGGCGCAGGACGACGCCGAGGGCGGCAGCGCCCTCAGCCGCCGGTGATGGTGCGCAATTGCTGCATCGCCGAACCCTGCTCACTGCGCCGGGCGGCCGCCTGAGCGGGTGGCGCCACCTGCTGCTGGGCGGGCTGCTGGACCGCCTGCTGCTGCGCCGCCTGCTCGGCGGCCATCTGCTGTGCACGGGCACGCAGCCGGTTCACCAGCGTCTCCGACAGTTGCAGCGGCAGCATCGCACGCACCGGCTGCGGCGTATCGCCACGACGGATGACGGTGTCGGCCAACGCCTTTCGCACCTCAGCAGCCATCGCGTCGGCCAACTGCGGCGGGCTGATGGCCGCACCGCGCACCATCCAGCGGTAGCCGTCGACCCCGACGAAGCGCATCACGACGGGCTCCGGGCCGTTCGTCACCAGACCCACGACCTCACGGCCCCACGGCCCGTCCTCGATGCTCACCGTCGCGTTGTCCTTGCGCAGCGAGTCGGCGATCTCGGTGACGATCTCGCGCCACAGCCCCCCGGTCTTCGGCGCGGCCCACGCCGTGACGTTGTACCGCCCGCTGGGGGTGACCATCCACACCGCCGTCGGCGCACCCTGCTGGTTCACCTCGAAGACCAATTCGCCCGACTCGTTCTCCGGAATGAGGACCGCGCCGAGGTCGTGACGACCCACCGCGGCCACGACGGGATCGTCGAAGTCGTCGATGTCGAAGGGTCCGTCCTCGACGGCAGCGTCACCGGCGGCAGCGCCAGCGGGGTCACCGGCGGCAGCGGTGCCCCCGGTGGCGTCGACCGTCCGTCCCGCGTCGTCCACCCGCGCCACGTCCGGCTCCTGCGACCCCTCGTCGCCGCCGCGTCCCTTGCGTCTACCCAGTGCCATCACAAACTCTCGTGTCCGCCGGAGGATCCGTGGCCGCCCGCACCACGGCTTGTCTGTGCCAACCCTGCCTCGTCGAACGAGCTGACCTCGACGAGTTCGGGCAATTCCACCCGTTGCACCAGCAACTGCGCGATGCGATCACCGCGCCGGATGTCGATGGGCTGGTCGGGATCGGTGTTGACGAGCGACACCTTGATCTCGCCACGGTAACCCGCATCGATGGTCCCGGGTGCGTTGACGATCGAAAGTCCCACCCGCGCAGCCAATCCCGAGCGGGGATGAATCAGCCCGACCATGCCGTGGGGAATCGCCACCGCGATGCCGGTGCCCACCAGGGCGCGCCGGCCCGGTGCCAGCTCGACGTCGGACGCGCTGTAGAGGTCGACGCCCGCGTCGCCGTCGTGCGCGCGAGCGGGCATCGGGAGCCCGCGGTCGAGGCGGACGACCGCCAGAGAGGTGGACACGATGCACGAGATTACTCTTGGCCGCGTGTCAGAGACTCGTTCGGCCACCGAAACCGTGCGCTACCGCGAGCGGCTGCGGGTGCCGTGGTGGTGGTGGCTGCCCGGGCTCGGCGTCGCAGCGATCATCGCCTTCGAGGTCACCCTCGGCGTGTCGGCCATCCCCGCGTGGATCCCCTACGTCGTGCTGGGGTTGGTGACCGCCGCGGCGATCACGTGGCTGGGCCGCGTCGACGTCCGCGTCGTCACCGACGCCACGGGCGAGACGGAATTCTGGGCCGGAGCCGCGCACCTGCCGGTCGGCGTGATCGCACGCAGCGCCGAAGTGCCCCGCACCGCGAAGTCCGCCGCGCTCGGACGTCAACTCGACCCCGCGGCCTTCGTCGTCCACCGGGCGTGGGTCGGACCCATGATCCTGGTGGTCCTCGACGACCCGGACGACCCCACGCCCTACTGGCTGGTGAGCACCCGACATCCGGATCGACTGCTCGCCGCACTGCGCGGCGAGTCCTGACGCTGCCTCAGGCCGCGCAGTCCGTGCAGATCAGCTGGCCGTTCTTCTCGCTGGCGAGACGGCTGCGATGATGCACCAGGAAACAACTCGAACACGTGAATTCGTCGGCCTGCTTGGGGATGACCCGCACCGAGAGTTCTTCGCCGGACAGGTCCGCGCCGGGTAGTTCGAACGATTCGGCGGTCTCACCTTCGTCTACGTCGACCGCGGCCGACTGAGCTTCGTTGCGCCGGGCCTTCAGTTCCTCGAGGGAGTCCTCGGAGACCTCGTCGGCCTCGCTGCGCCGTGGGGCGTCGTAGTCGGTAGCCATTTACCTCTTCCCCTCCGTAACCATGCGACAGAGCTTTGTACCAGCGTCGAACGCATCCACCAAATGATTCGTGCCCGCAACCCTCCCGGATGGGATGTGATTTACATCACGAGTGGGCCGACCAGGCGATCGGCACCGCTCCGCGATCGCACCGGCCGTCGGGCATCCCACTAAGGTGCAGGGGTGGTCGCGCACATCACCCAGGGAACAGCCTTCGACAAGCACGGCAGGCCGTTCCGGCGCCGCAACTACGTGCCCGGGCTCGCCGTCCTCGCGGTGCTCGCCGTCGTGGCGCTGGTCGCCTGGGTCATCGCGTTCAACCAGCCCGCCGACGTCCCCGAGGCCGTCGCCTGCAACGCTCCCCCGCCCGCCGAGGGCGGCGGGCCCGCCCCGTCACTGGGTGAGCGCGTCCCTGCGGCCACCATGACCGACGTGATGCCCGCCAAGCTCGCCGACACCAAGATCCGCGTCCTCAATGCCAGCGGCCAGGGCGGCCAGGCCGGTGAGGTCTCGGGTGCGCTGCGCGACCTGGGCTTCGCCCAGCCGACGGCCGCCAACGACGCCGTCTACGCGCAGACCCGGCTGACGTGCCAGGGCCAGATCCGCTTCGGTCCGTCCGGGAGGGCCGCAGCCGCCGCCGTCTGGCTGGTGGCCCCCTGCACCGAGCTGTACCAGGACCAGCGTCAAGACGACACCGTCGACCTGGCCATCGGCACCGAGTTCGGCGAACTGAGCCGTGGCGACGACATCGACGCCATGCTCGCCAGCCTGCGACCCGACGCCACCCAGCCGCCCGACCCCGCGCTGCTCACCAAGATCCACTCCGGCACCTGCTGACCGCGTCGGCGCCCGGATCCGGTCAGCGGACGGGCGCCCCCGCCGCACGCAACGCCGCCGCGAAGTCCGCGGCGATCCCGGGCGCCGCCGCGACGATCAACTCGCCACCGTCGATCGGCGGGAGGTCCAGGACAGCCCCCGCCTCCTGGGCCACCAGCGCGCCCGCGGCCCAGTCCCACACGTGCACGCCGTCCTCGTAATACGCGTCCAACCGGCCCGCGGCCACCATGCACAAGTCCAGCGCGCAGGACCCCACGCGCCGGACGTCGCGGATCTCACCGACCAGCCGGGCCAGCACCTGCGCCTGCTCCTGCCGCTGCCGCCGGTCGTAGGCGAAACCCGTGCCCACCAGCGCCATCGACAGGTCGGCGAGATCGGCGACCCGCAGCGTCTCCACGACGTCGCCGCGGCGCACCCGAGCCCCGAGGCCGCGGGCCGCGGAGAACACCTCGCCGGTCGGCACGTTGGCCACCGCACCCGCCACCGACACCCCGTCGATCTGCACGCCCACCGACACCGCGTACGCCTCGACGCCGTAGACGAAGTTCACGGTGCCGTCGATCGGGTCGAGCACCCACAGCGGCTGGCCGGGTGCACCCAGCACCGCGCCGCCCTCCTCCTCGCCGAGCACCGCCTCGCCGGGACGCAGCTCGCCGAGCCGCTCACGCAGGAAGCGTTCCGTCTCGGTGTCCACGATCGTCACGGGATCGGTCGGCGTCGACTTGGTGCGCACCGCGGGACCCGCCGCCGTCGCCGCCCCCGGCCGTCCGCCGAACACCTCGGCCCGGCGGCGTCGGACGTAGTCGGCGGCGTCGGTGGCGAGGCCCTCGGCGACGACCCGCAGGGCGGCGGGCGTGGCGTCGAGGGCCGTGGTGTCGGCGGGCTGACGAGCGGCGGGCGCGGAGTCGTTGGCGGTCACCCGTCCATCGCAGCACAGAACCCGATCCGCTTGCGCGCCAGCCCGACGCCACGCGATCCCACCGTCTAGTGTTGTGACTCGCGTCGCAGCATCCGATCGTCGAAACAGGAGTGCCCATGACCGACACCGACGGCACCACCGACTCGTCGTCAGGGCACCGCGGCTTCGGCGTCGACGTCGGTGGCAGCGGCGTCAAGGGCGGCATCGTCGACCTCGACACCGGCGCGCTGATCGGCGAGCGGTTCAAGCTTCCCACCCCCCAGCCCTCGACACCGGACGCCGTCGCCAAGACCGTCGCCGCCGTGGTGCGCGAATTCGGGTGGACGGGCAGCCTCGGCGTGACCTATCCCGGCGTGGTCACCGACGGCATCGTGCGCACCGCCGCCAACGTCGACAAGGGCTGGATCGGCACCAACGCGCGGGAGGTCATCTCCGCCGAACTCGACGGCCGCAGCGTCACCGTGCTCAACGACGCCGACGCCGCCGGGATGGCCGAGGAGGAATTCGGCGCGGGCCGCGACAAGTCCGGGGTGATCGTGCTCCTCACCTTCGGCACCGGCATCGGCTCCGCCGTGATCCACAACGGAGTCCTGCTGCCCAACACCGAGTTCGGCCATCTGGAGGTCGACGGCAAGGAGGCCGAGCACCGCGCCGCCTCGTCGGTGAAGGAACGCAAGGACTGGAGCTACGAGCGCTGGACCAAGGAGGTCACCAAGGTGCTCGTCACGATCGAGAACGCCATCTGGCCGGACCTGTTCATCGCAGGCGGCGGCATCAGCCGCAAGGCCGACAAGTGGATCCCCCTGCTGGAGAACCGGACGCCCGTGGTGGCCGCGACCCTGCAGAACACCGCGGGCATCGTCGGGGCCGCCATGGCCGCCGAGGCCGTCGACCTGGGTACCGGCAAGGCCGGCTGAGCCCGACGCGCCGTCAAGGCCGGCTGTGCCCGACGCGCCGTCAAGGCCGGCTGTGCCCGACGCGCCGTCAAGGCCGGCTGTGCCCGACGCGCCGTCAAGGCCGGCTGTGCCCGACGCTCAGGCCTGCCACGCGCGTTCGTGAGCGGGCAGTTCCGCCCTGGCACGCACCCCCAGCTTGCGGTAGACGCGGCTCAAGTTGTGCTCCACCGTCTTCGGGCTGATGAACAGCGCCGCCGCGATGTCGCGGTTGGACATGCCGCCGGCCGCCAACCGCGCCACGCTCGCCTCCGACGGCGTGAGCGTCGACTCGCCGCCGCGCGCCACGGTGACGCGCGCCAGCTCGTTCCTGGCCCGCTCGGCCCACAGCGGCGCACCCATCGACTCGAACGCCGCGACGGCGCCACCCAGCACCGTCGCCGCCACCTGCTTACGGCGTCGGCGACGCGCCAGCTGCCCGCACAGCAACTCCGTACGGGCGCGTTCGAACGGCATGCTCAGCAGCGCGTGTGCGGCCAGCGCCGCCTGCACCGCATCCGCGGCGGCGTCGAGGTCTCCCCGCGCCGCCAGCAGCATCGCCCGGCCGCGGGCGCCGGTGGCCGCCATCCAGGGCCGGTGCATCGCCGCCCCGTTGCGTTCCAGCGGCGCCACCAGCCGCTCCGCGTCGTCGAGCCGTCCCACCGCGACGAGCGCCTCGATGGCATCCGGTAGGAACAGGTTCGTGTACATCTCGGTGCCGCGGCTCGGATCGAAACCGTCGACGAGCGGCTCCAGCACGGCCAGCGCCGCCGCGTAATCACCTTTGGACACCTCGAGAAAGCCACGCACGTACCGGTGCCAGTGCTCGACGAAGCGCGATCCGCACTGGACGGCACCGGCCATGCCCGCCGCCACCTGCTCCCGCGCCTCGGCCTCGCGACCGCGGTGGGCCAGCGACAGCGCCACCTGAATGCGAGCCGTCGCGACCGCGTAGACGCCCTGACGTTCGGCACGTCGCAGCAGCTCCTCGGCGACCACCCCGGCCTCGTCGAAGCGGGCCAGCCAGTTGTTCGTCAGCGCGAGATGCCCGACGGCGTAGAGCAGATCGGCGTCCGACCCGCGCTCGAGCGCCGAGCGCCGGATCTCGAACAGCGTGGCGCGCGCCTCTTCCAGGCGACCCTCCAGCGCCTGGGTGACGGCCCGTACCGCGCGGGCTCGAAACTGGGCGGGCACGTCGGCGTCGGGGTCCTCCAGGTCGAGCGCGCGCCGTAACGCCGCTTCGTCGCACCCCTTGCCGAGCGTGCACTGCAGGGAGACCGCCATGGCCACGGCCTGGCTGATCAACGCGGGCGCCCCGACGCGCTCGGCGTACGCCACCGCGGGCTCCGCGTGGCGCAGCGCCTCGGCATAGGCCCCCTGCATGCCGAGCGCCAGCGCCAACCCCAGTTCGACGTGCGCCGACGTCGACGGATCGTCGCCCACCTCGCGCCGGGCGGCGTGCAGCAGCTCGATGGCGGTGTCGAACTCGCAGTCGTACATCCAGCCGTTGGCCGCCAAGACCAGCGCCGGCACCCGCAGCTCACCGGCGCCGGATCCCGCGAGCACGGGTGCGACGAGGTCGCGGGCGCCGTGCGCGTCGCCCGCCCGCAGCCGGTACCCCGCCGCGCGCAACCGGCGCACCGGGGTGTCCCCGCCCAGCCCCATGGCCAGTTCGACGAGTTCCGCCGCCGCCGCCGACGCGCCGCGGGCACTGGCCGTCTCCGCGGCAGTGTCCAACACGGCCAACGTGTTCGCGTCGGCACTGGCCGTTCCCAAGGCCAGGTGCCGGGCCTGCAGTTCGGGATGACGCTCGACGGCGGCCAGCGTGCGGTGCATGCGCCGCCTGCGCGCCGGCGTCGCCTGCGTGTACACCCCCCGACTCAGCAGCGGATGGGTGAAGCGGACGCGGTCGCCGTCGATCTCGACGATGCCCTCCTGCAGCGGCGCCCGCAGCAGTTCGACCACCTGCGGCACGGTCGCGCCGGTGGCCTGAGCCAGCAGCGACACCGTGGGATCGGACACCGAGGCGGCCGCCAACAGGACGTCGAGCGTGGGCTCGCCGAAGTGCGCGGTGCGCAACCGCACCAGATCGGCCAACGTCGCGGGCAACGCGCCGTCGTGACCGTCACCCGTCTCGATGGCGCGCGCCAATTCCATGGCGTAGAAAGGGTTTCCGGCGGCCACCTCGGCGATGCGCGACATCGTCGCCCTGGGCAGGGCACGACCCAGCCGCTCGCGCACCATCTCCTGCAGCGCACCCACCGACATGGCGCCGAGGCGCATCCGCTCCACCGAACCCGGCGGCGGCAGCGTCAGCCACGGCACCGCGGCCGCGGCGTCGTGGCGCACGGCGCGGGCGGTCACGAGGATGCCGACGCGGCCCGTCACCTCCCGGCACGTCAGATCCAGCGCGAGCCGACTCGACGGATCCAGCCACTGCACGTCGTCCACGGCCAGCAGGACCGGCGATCGCTCGCACAGCAGCCGCACGATCGACAGCAGCGCGGCCGCGGTCACCTGATGGTCGGTCACCGCGCCGTCGGCGCCCGCCCGCAACAGCACCCGGTCCACGGCCAGCCGCTGCAGCGCGGGCAACCGGTCGAAGACGTCGTCACCCACGGGGGTGAGCAGGTCGGCCACGGCCGCGTAGGACAGCACCGACTCGGCCTCTCCGGCGCGCGCCCACAGCACCTGGAATCCCGCGTCGCGCGCACGGGCGATCGCGGCCGACCAGAGCGTGGTCTTCCCGATGCCCGCCTCACCCGAGATCACCAGCGCCCGCGGACGCGACGTGGCGGCGGCGAGCAGCGTGGACACCGCCTGTGAACCCGCCGTGCGCCCAGTGGCCAAGACCGACACCGGACAATCATGGCAGTCGGTCCGGACGACGGCACGTGGTATAGACCGAAGCAGGGCGGAGCCGCCGACTGCGGGACACGCCGTACGCGCCGACGACGACGCGGGGTGCGCACCCGGGCGCGTACCCGTCGGTAACCCCGACCCGGTCCAGGTGGGGTCGCGCGTGGGCGGCTGTCGCCGCCGGTCCACGCGGGCGTTGATTTGGCGCACGAAGCGGGCAGGGGCACACTCTGTCGTTACAATGGTCGACGGCGGCCGCACACGACTGGCGGCGAGCATCCGAGCAGATGCAGACGCCGACACTCGATAGCCGACACTCCGCGGTGGCGCACGCCCACGCCCCCGGATCCGTAAGACCGAAGGGATGCCACGTGGCAGCGACGAAGGCAGAGCCCACCACCGACGAGCCCGTGAAGCGGGCCGCGACCAAGGCACCTGCCAAGAAGGCGGCCCCGGCCAAACGGGCCACCAAGACCGCAGCCAAGGCACCGGCGAAGAAGGCCGCCAAGAAGGCGGCGCCGCGCGCCAAGAAGGCCGGCGAGCCCGACGACGTCGACGCCACCGAAGGCCTCGAGACCACCGACGAACTCGACGGTGAGCCCGGCGACCTCGACGTCGACGACACCGACATCGAACTCGAGGACCTCGACGACGACGATGCCGACACCGAGGCCGACGTCTCCGACGACGAGGACGACGAGGAGGCCGAGGGCGAGACCGCCAAGGCCGCACCCGCCGAGGGCGCCAAAGCCGCGGCCAACGCCGACGACGGTCACGCCGAGCCCACCGAGAAGGACAAGGCCTCCGGCGACTTCGTCTGGGACGAAGAGGAATCCGAGGCGCTGCGGCAGGCACGCAAGGACGCCGAACTCACGGCGTCGGCGGACTCGGTGCGCGCCTACCTCAAGCAGATCGGCAAGGTCGCGCTGCTCAACGCCGAGGAAGAGGTCGAACTCGCCAAACGCATCGAGGCCGGCCTGTACGCCACCCAGCTGGTGGCCGAGAAGGCCGCCAAGGGCGAGAAGTTCACGCCGACCGAGCGTCGCGACATGTCGTGGATCTGCCGCGACGGCGACCGCGCCAAGAATCACCTGCTCGAGGCCAACCTGCGTCTCGTGGTCTCGCTGGCCAAGCGCTACACCGGACGCGGCATGGCGTTCCTGGACCTGATCCAGGAGGGCAACCTCGGTCTCATCCGCGCCGTCGAGAAGTTCGACTACACCAAGGGCTACAAGTTCTCCACCTACGCCACGTGGTGGATCCGCCAGGCCATCACCCGCGCCATGGCCGACCAGGCCCGCACCATCCGCATCCCGGTGCACATGGTCGAGGTGATCAACAAGCTCGGCCGCATCCAGCGCGAGCTGCTGCAGGACCTGGGCCGCGAGCCCACGCCCGAAGAGCTGGCCAAGGAAATGGACATCACGCCCGAGAAGGTGCTGGAGATCCAGCAGTACGCGCGTGAGCCCATCTCGCTGGACCAGACCATCGGCGACGAGGGCGACAGCCAGCTCGGCGACTTCATCGAGGACTCCGAGGCCGTGGTGGCCGTCGACGCGGTGAGCTTCACGCTGCTGCAGGACCAGCTGCAGTCGGTGCTCGAGACGCTCTCGGAGCGCGAGGCGGGCGTGGTGCGCCTGCGGTTCGGCCTCACCGACGGCCAGCCGCGCACGCTCGACGAGATCGGCCAGGTCTACGGCGTGACCCGGGAGCGCATCCGCCAGATCGAGAGCAAGACCATGAGCAAGCTGCGTCACCCCAGCCGCTCGCAGGTGCTGCGCGACTACCTGGACTAGGCACGACACCAAGCGTCGTCCAAGAACCGTGCAAGATCGCTCACCTACCGTGAGCATCATGGGACGAACTCTTCCGCCGGCAGCGGTGATCCGGGCAGTGGGCCGGCTGCGCTCGGCACTGACCACCGTCACCCGCTCCGCCGTACCCGCCAACGTCGCGCTCCTCGAGATCGCGCAGGGCGCCTGGCTCACCCAGGCGCTCTACGTCGCGGTGAAGCTGGGCATCGCCGACGCCCTCCGCGACGGCCCGCGGTCGGCCGCCGACGTCGCCCGCGACGCCGGTTCGGACCCGCAGGCGACGTATCGCATCATGCGGGCGCTGGCGGCCAACGGCGTCCTCGCGCTGCGCCGCGACGGCCGCTTCACCCTGACCCGCGTCGGGCAGCCGCTGCGACGCGACCATCCCGGTTCGATGGCGGCGATGATCGAGATGATCGGCCACCCCGACCACTGGGAGCACTGGGGCAGCCTGCTGCACAGCGCCCGCACCGGCCGCACGGCGGTCGAGCACCTGCGCGGTACGCCGATCTTCGACTATCTCGAGCGCACGCCCGACTACGCGGCACTGTTCCACGACGCGATGACCGGGGTGTCGGCCATGGCGATCGACATGGCCGTGCCGCTCTACGACTTCACCGGCCGCTCGCTCGTCGTCGACGTCGGAGGCGGACACGGGGCGCTGCTGGCCGCCGTGCTGGCCGCCGCGCCCCGGGCGCGCGGCGTCCTGTTCGACCTACCGTCGGTGATCGCCGGCGCCGGAGCCGAATTCGACGCCGCAGGCGTCTCCGACCGCTACACGTCCACGGCGGGCTCGTTCTTCGAGTCGGTCCCCGACGGCGGCGACCTCTACCTTCTCAAGACCGTCATCCACGATTGGGACGACGACCAGGCGCTGACCATCTTGCGCAACGTCCGCACGGCGATCACCGACGGCGGCACGGTGCTACTGCTGGAGCTGGTGCTTCCCGAGGGGGCCGCACCGCACCCGGGCATGCTGCTGGACCTCGAGATGCTGGTGCAGGCCGGCGGCCGCGAACGCACGGCGTCGGAGTACTCGGACTTGTTGGCGCGAGCGGGCTTTCGAGTGACGCGGGTGATACCCACCGCGGGACCGCTGGCCATCGTCGAAGCGGTCCCCGCCCCGTGACGGCCCGGATCACGGTGTCGTCGGGCGCGTCGTGGGAGGACGCGGTCGGATACTCGCGGGCCGTCCGGGTCGGTCCGCTGGTGTGCGTGTCGGGCACCACCGCCCCCGGTCCCGACGTCGGAGCCCAAGCGCGCGAGGCCCTGCGCCGCATCGAAACCGCCCTCGCCGACTGCGGTGCCACGCTGGGCGACGTCGTCCGGACGCGGATGTTCGTCACCGACATCACGCAGTGGGAGGCGGTGGCCGCGGCGCACCGGGAGGCGTTCGGTGACGTCCGGCCCGCGGCGACCATGGTGGAGGTGTCGGCGCTCATCGCACCGGACCTGCTGATCGAGATCGAGGCCGACGCCTACCTGGCGGAGTCGGAGGCGGGCTCGAGCGGCGGATAGCGACGGTCGGCGCCCGGGACGTAGGGCGTGACCTTGGTGACCGCCGCGGCCGGCAGCGGGCCGTACAGGTGCGGGAACAGCATGGCGTCGGGGTCCCCGGGAACACCGGGTTCCCAGCGCACCGGAGCGCCGAGGAGTCCCGGATCGCACCACAGCAGCACCATGTCGGTGCGGTCGGCGTACAGCCGGTTGGCCGGTAGGTGCACCTGAGACGGCGTCGACAGGTGGACGAAGCCGCTCTGGTCGAGCGACGGCGGTGTCCGCCGGCCGGCACGCCGGGCGTCGTCCCATTCGGCCGCGGTGCACAGGTGCAGCAGCGTCGGCGGGGATTCCGGTCCGGGTGGGACCGCAGATGTGGCCATGGCCTCAGTGTGCGCGGGGCGCAACCTGGGTACTAGGTGAGACACGACACACCGGTGAACGCCCAGGGAACAAGGCCGAACGCCCAAACGTCTGACACAGTAGAGAACTACGCGAGATCGGAGGAGTCATGAACGCAACTCTGACCAGTCCCGAACTTACCCGGGCTGATCGCTGTGACCGTTGCGGTGCCGCCGCTCGCGTCAGGGCCAAGCTCCCGTCGGGTGCCGAGCTGTTGTTCTGCCAGCATCACGCCAACGAGCACGAGGCG
The DNA here is from genome assembly GCF_058148405.1 of Mycobacterium sp. DHQP2018-32-09. Lineage (NCBI taxonomy): Bacteria > Bacillati > Actinomycetota > Actinomycetes > Mycobacteriales > Mycobacteriaceae > Mycobacterium > Mycobacterium sp. DHQP2018-32-09. The sequence goes on from NZ_JBYVYK010000065.1 coordinate 11,773, forward strand.
AAGCTGGTGGAATTGGCGGCCGTCATCGAGGTGAGCCCGGTCGACGCCTGATCCGACGCGCCCGCGCGGCGGCTGCGGGCGGTCGCGCCGATCATCGGGAATGCTGGTCTGGCCATGAGTGACCAGTCCACGCCGGCGCGGCCGTCCAAGCATCATCTCTGGCGCGTGTTCAAGCGCGCCCTCGCGAAGAGTTGGGACGACTCGATCTTCTCCGAGTCGGCTCAAGCGGCCTTCTGGTGCGCCCTGTCACTGCCCCCACTGCTGTTGGGGCTGCTGGGCAGTCTCGCCTACGTGGCGCCGCTGTTCGGCCCCAACACGTTGCTCACCATCGAGAACCAGTTGATCAGCACGGCGGGCAACCTGTTCTCGCGCAACGTCGTTTCCGAGATCATCGAGCCGACGGTCAACGACATCGTCGCGGGTGCGCGCGGCGAGGTGGTGTCGCTGGGGTTCGTCATCTCCCTGTGGGCGGGGTCGTCGGCCATCTCGGCGTTCGTGGACTCCATCGTCGAGGCACACGATCAGACCGAACTCAGACATCCCGTGCGGCAACGCTTCTACGCCCTGGGCCTGTACATCGTCATGCTGCTGGGCACCATCGTCACTGCACCGTTCCTGGCGCTGGGCCCCATCAAGGTGGCCGAATACATTCCCGACAGCTGGGATTCGGTCCTGCGTTACGGCTACTACCCCGTGCTGTTCTTGGCCCTGATGCTCGCGGTGCTGGTGCTCTACCGGGTCTCGCTGCCCGAACCGCTGCCCACGCACCGCCTGATCTACGGGTCGGTGCTGGCGGCGGTGGTGTTCGTGGTGGCGACCGTCGGTCTGCGCATCTACCTGACCTGGATCACGGCCACCGGCTACACGTACGGCGCGTTGGCGACGCCGATCGCCTTCCTGCTGTTCGCGTTCTTCCTCGGCTTCGCGATCATGATCGGCGCCGAACTCAACGCCGCCATCCAGGAGGAGTGGCCGGCGCCCGAGACCCACGCGAGCCGGTTGCGAGAGTGGTTCGAGGACAGGGCAGATCCCACGGATCCCGCGGACGACCAGGGTTCTCAGAACGCCGACGACGCGGCCCGCGAGCCGCGGTCGCGCGACGACGCCCCCGGGCCGAGCCCTACTTCTTGAGCTGCTCGTAGATGCGCTTGCAGTCCGGGCACACCGGCGAGCCCGGCTTCGCCGACCGCGTCACCGGGAAGACCTCGCCGCACAGTGCCACCACGTGGGTCCCCATGACCGCGCTCTCGGCGATCTTGTCCTTCTTGACGTAGTGGAAGACCTTGGGCCGGTCGTCGTCGGTCCCGTCGTCGACCTGTTCGTCGGTGTCGGTGCGCTCCAGGGTGTCGGTCTGCATGGGTCCATTGTGCCTGGCAATACTTCGGTAATACACCGGACGGTTTCACCTCGGTGCGGTGTGGAACAGTAGGAGTATGAAACACGGCCAGGAGCTGAGTTTCGACGATGACGGTCGGCCGGTGCTGATCACTCGAGCGGCGGTGCCGTACGAGGAACAGCATCGCGAACGCGTGCGCAAGTACCTCAAGATCATGTCGTTCCGCATCCCGGCCCTGATCTTGGCCGCGGTCGCGTACGGCATCTGGCACAACGGCCTGATCTCGCTGGCCATCCTCGTCGCGTCCATCCCGCTGCCCTGGATCGCCGTGCTCATCGCCAACGATCGCCCGCCGCGCCGCGCCGAGGAACCGCGCCGGTACGAGTCGCGGCGCAAGATCCCGCTCTTCCCCACCGCCGAGCGTCCCGCCCTGGAGATGCGTGGCGACGAGGGTGCTCGCGGCGAGCCGCGCGGCTCGGGCGAACCGCGATCCGGCGGCGATCCGCGATTCCCCGGCCCGCCGTTCGAGGAGTTCGGCCGCGACGTTCCCTGATGCCGGGAAATCTAGCGCAAATCTCAGGTGATTCTCAGATCGTCGCCGAAAAAGTGCAGGTCAGGAGGTGTGAGACCGGCGCCCGCTGGGAACTCTTGGAACTGGTCCGACGTTGTAGCTCATGACAGTTCCAAGCCGAGCAGGAGGCGCACATGGCACAAGCCACCGCAAGCCGCATCGAGTCCGATCTCGATAGTCAGAGCCCAGCCGCCGACCTCGTCCGGGTGTACCTGAACGGCATCGGCAAGACCGCTCTGCTCACCGCCGCCGACGAGGTCGAGCTGGCCAAGCGCATCGAGGCGGGGCTGTACGCCCAGCACCTGCTGGCCACCAAGAAGCGGCTCGGCGACAACCGCAAGCGGGAACTGGCGGCGGTCGTGCGCGACGGCGACGCCGCCCGCAGGCACCTCCTGGAGGCGAACCTGCGCCTGGTGGTCTCCCTGGCCAAGCGCTACACCGGTCGCGGCATGCCACTGCTGGACCTCATCCAGGAGGGCAACCTCGGCCTCATCCGCGCGATGGAGAAGTTCGACTACACCAAGGGCTTCAAGTTCTCGACGTACGCCACCTGGTGGATCCGGCAGGCGATCACCCGCGGGATGGCCGACCAGAGCCGCACCATCCGCCTCCCCGTGCACCTCGTCGAGCAGGTGAACAAGCTGGCCCGCATCAAGCGCGAGATGCACCAGAACCTCGGTCGCGAGGCCACCGACGAGGAACTGGCCGAGGAGTCCGGCATCCCCGCCGAGAAGATCGCCGACCTGCTCGAGCACAGCCGGGACCCGGTGAGCCTCGACATGCCCGTCGGCAGCGACGAGGAAGCTCCGCTCGGTGACTTCATCGAGGACTCGGAGGCGATGTCCGCCGAGAACGCGGTGATCTCGGAACTGCTGCACACCGACATCCGGCACGTGCTGGCGACGCTCGACGAGCGCGAGCAGCAGGTCATCCGGTTGCGCTTCGGCCTCGACGACGGCCAGCCGCGCACGCTCGACCAGATCGGGAAGCTGTTCGGGCTGTCGCGCGAGCGGGTGCGCCAGATCGAGCGCGAGGTCATGGCCAAGCTGCGCCACGGCGACCGCGCCGAGCGGCTGCGCTCCTACGCCAGCTAGGTAATCGACGTCTGTCACCCCGTGGGGCCCGCCGCGTTTCGCGGCGGGCCCCACGGGCGTCACCCGGCCGGGATGGCCCTCAGATCGACGGGCGTGACCGGTAGACTCTGCCGAGACGGAGGGCGGCACCATGAACGATTTGATCGATACCACCGAGATGTATCTGCGTACCATCTACGACCTCGAGGAAGAGGGCGTGGTGCCCTTGCGGGCGCGCATCGCCGAGCGTCTCGAGCAGAGTGGTCCGACCGTCAGCCAAACCGTCTCGCGGATGGAGCGCGACGGCCTGCTGCACGTCGCCGGTGACCGCCACCTCGAACTCACCGAGAAGGGCCGCGCATTGGCGGTGTCCGTGATGCGCAAGCACCGGCTGGCCGAGCGCCTGCTCGTCGACGTCATCGGGCTGCCGTGGGAGGAAGTCCACGCCGAGGCGTGCCGCTGGGAACACGTCATGAGCGAGGACGTCGAACGCCGCCTGGTGCAGGTGCTGGACAACCCGACGACGTCGCCGTTCGGCAATCCCATCCCAGGTTTGGCCGAACTCGGTGTCGCACATGCCAATCCGGACGACGTCGACCTTGTCCGCCTCACCGAGCTGCCGTCGGGGTTCCCCATCGCGGTACGCGTTCGCCAGCTCACCGAGCACGTCCAGGGCGACACCGTCCTGATCGGCCGCCTCAAGGACGCCGGCGTGGTTCCCGACGCCCGCGTCACCGTGCAGGTCAGCGACCACGGTGGCGTGATGATCGTCATCCCGGGCCACGAGCAGGTCGAACTGCCCCACCACATGGCGCACGCCGTCAAGGTCGAGAAGGTCTGACCGTCCCGGTCGACCGGCGCGGCGGCAACGCCACGCCCAGGGCCGCGGCCACCCGAAATCCGCTGTGCCCCAGCTCCCGGATCTGATCGGGCCGCATCCCCCGATGCAACGCCTCGTCGAGCATCGCCGCCATCGTGTGGGTGGGGTTCGCCTGGAGTGCGGCCTCCAGGCAGATGCCTGCCAGCGGCCCGTCGCCACGCACGTAGGCCGAGAAGGCCAGCAGTGCCAGCGCTTCCGCACGCCACGGTTCCGGCAGCGTCCGGGCCAGGACCAACCACAGCGACTCCGCCTCGGACGCAAGCACACTCACCGCCAAGGCGTAGAGCATGTCGCGCACGCGGGCGTCGGCCATCGCGGTCGTCAACCTGGTGACGGCCACGTCCGACGGCTGCCGCCCCTCGCCCAGCGCCACCGCCGCGGCCACCGCGAACTCGGCGTCCGCCCGCGTCGCGTCGTCGTCGGGATGGAAGTCGTCGTCGGGATGGACGTCGTCGTTGGGATGGACGTCGTCGTTGGGATGGACGTCGTCGTTGGGATGGACGTCGTCGTTGGGATGGACGTCGTCGTTGGGATGGAAGCCGGGGCCACGTGACGCGGCGAGTACCTCCCCCAGCGCGGCGGCGCGTTCCTCGTCGACGATCTCGATGAGCCGCACGACGTCGGACCGACGGCGGTAGAGCTGGCGCCCGTCGAGCACGGCGGCCGCCGCCAGCGGTGACGCCGACGGATCGTCCACCGCGCCGCCGCGACCGCACCCGTCCGCGCATCGCCAGCGACCCCCGGCGGCCACGCTGTCGACGACGTGCGTCGCCCACAACTCGACCTGGTGCTCCTCCAGGGCGTCGGCGAGGTCGTCGGCGGCGTCCGCGTGATCGCGCCCGGCATCGTCGACGAACACCGCGATCACCGCGTCCGCCCCGCCGGCGGCGACGGTGCGGGCCAGCGCGCGGAGTTGATCCTGCGAGAGCGTCGACAGGTCGACGCGGGCGACGCTGCCCAGCTCGCCGTAGGCGAGCGTGACCACGACGAGGGAGGACTCGGGGACGAAGCCCAGCAGCGCGGGCAGCGCGGCGATCAGCGCCCCGGGGTGGGTGAGGTGGAAGTCGGCATCACGGAAGGTCGTCATGGCCCGAACGTGTCAGGCCGGACCGACGCCGCGGCTCGGTGCGGCCGGTCGCGACCGGCGGCTGTGGACGAAGGCGCGACTGGGGACGAAGCCCGCCCCCGACCACGGCGGCCGGTCTAACAGTCGTCCTCGAACTCGGCCGGCGCGGTGTCCCCCGGCCCACCCGCCTCGGCGCGGTGCAGCAACGCGACGATCGCATCGTCCAGCGGCGGCGAGTAGGAGACGCTCTCGTCGCAGCCGCCCCCGTCGAGGCCGCCGGTGAGTCCGATGATCGTCGACCCCGACACCCACGGCGACCCGCTGGTGCCGTCGGACAGTCCCGAGCAGGGCAGCGACGGGAACCCGCGCTCGGCGGCCGCCGTCGGCGCACGGCAGCCGATGGGGCCACCGCCGACACCGAACTCGTAACCGGTCAGCGTCACCTCGGTACCCCGCGTCGGGGCCGAGCCGAGCCGGAAGCCACCACCCGCGGCATCCTCCACCGCCCCGCCGCCGTCGCGGCTGACGCGGGCGATCGCGAAGTCGGCCACCGGGTTCGCATCCTGCACCCAGCGTGGATCCAGGTACACGGTGTCGACGTGCCAGACGTCGTCGTTGCCGGCCTGGTCGTCGAACCCCGGCTCGAAGTAGGTGTCGGCGCCGTCGGCCACGCAGTGCGCGGCCGTCAGGATCAGGTCGCGGGTGGTGGAATCGAGGACGGACCCCGAGCAGGTGTGCATGGTCTCACCGCCCAGGAACACCGCACCGACCCGCGGATCGGGGTTCACGGGCGCAGCGCTGGGTGCGGTTGCCGCGGGGGCGGCGGTGCTGGGCACCGCGGTGACTCCCACCGCGTGGGCCTGATCGACGGCGGTGCTGCACGCCACCGTGACGGCGCCCACGGCCACCAGCGCCGTCACACGTTTCCACATCCCGTCGATTTTGCCCGAAATGCGAGGTCACGGCACGGCGAGGCGGAATCAGCGGACGTCGACCCGCGTTGGGCTGATTGAGTGGGGCTGATGCGGCAAGTCTCCCCACGTGCGCGACACTAGACGGCACGATCGTCGCCGCCCGCGGTGGCGACCGTGGTGAGGAGGCCATCATGGCGGACACGAACCCGGGTCACGAACCCGGGCACACCCCCGAACGCGACGCTGCGCGCGCCGAGTCCGGCCAGCGCTACCAGCCCGAGCCCACGGGCATGTACGAGCTGGAGTTCCCGGCACCCGAGCTGTCGTCCCCCGACGGCAGCGGACCGGTGCTGCTGCACGCCCTGGAGGGGTTCTCCGACGCGGGCCACGCCATCAAGCTGGCCGCCACCCACCTCAAGAACACCCTCGACACCGAACTCGTCGCGTCGTTCGCCATCGACGAGCTGCTCGACTACCGGTCGCGGCGGCCCGTCATGACCTTCAAGACCGACCACTTCACCGACTACGACACGCCCGAGCTGAACTTGTACGCGCTGCGCGACAGCGTCGGCACGCCGTTCCTGCTGCTGGCCGGTCTGGAGCCCGACCTGCGCTGGGAGCGATTCGTCACCGCCGTGCGGTTGCTCGCCGAGCGTCTCGGCGTGCGTCGGGTGATCGGGCTGGGCGCCATCCCCATGGCCGTACCGCACACCCGGCCGGTGACCATGACCGCGCACTCGGCCGACAAGGACCTGATCGCCGATCACGAACCGTGGATCGGCGAGGTGCAGGTGCCCGGCAGCGTGTCCAACCTGCTCGAGTACCGCATGACGCAGCACGGTCACGAGGCCATGGGCTTCACCGTGCACGTGCCGCACTACCTGGCGCAGACCGACTATCCGCCGGCCGCGGAAGCCCTCCTGGCCGAGGTCGCCCGCTCGGGTGGTCTGCAGCTGCCGCTGGCCGAACTCGGTCAGGCGGGGGCCGAGGTGCTGACCAAGATCAACGAGCAGGTGGAAAACAGTGCCGAGGTCGCTCAAGTAGTCACGGCGCTGGAGCAACAGTACGATTCGTTCGTCGCCGCACAGGAGAATCGTTCTTTGCTGACCCGTGACGAGGATCTGCCGAGCGGTGACGAACTGGGAGCCGAGTTCGAGCGTTTTCTCGCCGAACAGGCCGGTGACGAGCCGCCCGACGGGGACGACGGCACCTCGGCCCCCTGACCGGGCTCGAGGACTCGCGCCCCGTGCTCGGTGAGGAGTTGCCATGACGGACCGCAAGCCCAACCTGCGATCGGTGCGTGAGGTGACCCCGACGCTGCAGTACCGCACCATCCACGGGTACCGCCGAGCCTTCCGCGTCGCCGGATCGGGTCCGGTGATCCTGCTGATCCACGGTATCGGGGACAACTCCACCACGTGGAGCACCGTGCAGACCAAGCTGGCGCAGCGCTTCACCGTGATCGCGCCCGACCTGCTGGGTCACGGCAAGTCCGACAAGCCGCGCGCCGACTACTCGGTGGCCGCCTACGCGAACGGGATGCGCGACCTGCTCGGCGTCCTCGACATCGAGCGGGTGACCGTCGTCGGGCACTCCCTGGGCGGCGGTGTCGCGATGCAGTTCGCCTACCAGTTCCCGCAACTCGTCGAGCGCCTCATCCTGGTGGGCGCCGGCGGCGTGACCAAGGACGTCAACGTGGCATTCCGCGTGGCCTCGCTGCCGATGGGCAGCGAGGCGCTCGCGTTGCTGCGGCTTCCGCTGGTCCTGCCTGCCGTCCAATACGCAGGCAAGCTCGGCGGTCTGGTCCTCGGCAAGAAGGGTGTCGGGCGCGACCTGCCCAACGTCCTGCGCATCCTCGCCGACCTACCCGAGCCCACCGCGTCGTCGGCGTTCGCGCGGACCCTGCGCGCCGTCGTCGACTGGCGCGGTCAGGTGGTCACCATGCTGGATCGCTGTTATCTCACCGAATCGGTTCCCGTCCAACTGATCTGGGGTTCGCACGACTCGGTCATCCCGGTGGAGCACGCACGCATGGCGCACGCTGCGATGCCGGGGTCGGCGCTCGAGATCTTCGACGACTCCGGCCACTTCCCGTTCCACGACGATCCCGACCGCTTCGTGGAGGTGGTGCAGAAGTTCATCGACGCCACCGAACCCGCCGTGTACGACCAGGAGTCGTTGCGCCAACTGCTGCGCTCCGGCGCCGCCGAGGACGCGATCACCGGGCCCGCGGGCACCCGGCTGGCCGTGCTCGACGCAATGGGCACCGACGAGCGCAGCGCCACCTAGAGACTGATCGGAGCCTGATCGCAGGCGGGCGACGCCGCGCGCCGTGCGTCGTACGATCGGTGTCATGGCCATCGACGTCCACGTGCTTCGCGTCTTCACCGCCGACGACGGCAGCCACGGCAATCCACTCGGGGTGGTGGACGCCGCCCTGGTGGCGCCCGCCGATCGGCAGCGGCTCGCCACCGACCTGGGGTACAGCGAGACCGTCTTCGTCGACGTCCCGGCCCCGGGGTCGACCACCGCCTCGGCCCACATCTTCACGCCCACGACCGAACTCGGGTTCGCCGGGCATCCGACGGTCGGCGCGTCCTGGTGGCTCGCCGATCGCGGGACGCCGGTCCGCACGCTGCAGGTACCCGCCGGCATCGTGCAGACGTCGCAGGTGGAGGTGGCCGGCGGCGTGGTCACGGCGGTGCGTGCGCGGTCGGATTGGGCGCCGGAGTTCGTGATTCACGACATGGCATCGGTCGAGGCCGTACTGGCCGCCGACCCCGACGACTTCAGCGACGACGTCGAGCACTATCTGTGGGCGTGGTCGGACGAGGCCGCCGGAGCCATCCGCTCGCGAATGTTCGCCCTGCCCTTCGGAATTCCCGAGGACGAGGCCACCGGAGCGGCTGCGGTCCGCATCACCGACCATCTCAGCCGAGACCTGACCATCACCCAGGGCAAGGGCTCGCGCCTGCATACGTGGTGGGATGCCGAGGGGTGGGTGCAGGTCGCCGGGCGCGTCGTCGACGACGGCGTCCGGCGCGTCGACTGAGCGACGTTCAGCTGGAGGCGGTGTGCCGGTGCGCCCGCAGCGCCTCGATCTCACGCTCGAAGTCCTCGGCCGACGAGAACGAGCGGTACACCGAGGCGAATCGCAGGTATGCCACCTCGTCGAGATCACGCAGGGGGCCGAGGATGGCCAACCCGACCTCGTTGCTCGGCACCTCCGGGGAGCCGGTGGCACGCACCGCGTCCTCGACCTGTTGGGCGAGCAGGTTGAGCGCATCGTCGTCGACGTCGCGGCCCTGACAGGCGCGCCGTACCCCCTTGACGACCTTCTCGCGGCTGAACGGTTCGGTGACGCCGCTGCGCTTCACGACCGCCAACACCGCCATCTCCACCGTGGTGAAACGCTTGCCACATTCGGGGCACGACCGCCGACGCCGAATCGCCTGACCCTCGTCGGTCTCGCGTGAGTCGACCACCCGGGAATCGGGGTGACGACAGAACGGACAGTGCACAACCGCTCCTTCGCCGCCGGCTGCCGGCCCTGACGTACCGGTCGGGTACGAGCGTACCGATGGGCGGCTGCACGTATCACGGCGCATGGCAGGCTCAGCCAATCGGCGCGATGAGCGTCTGGCCCGCATTCAGCGACGCCGACTGCAGTTCGTTGAGTTCGCGGATCTGATCGACCACCGCACCGACGGGCGCCTCGGGGGCCACGCGCTGGGCCAGCTGTTGCAACGACTCCCCCGCCTGCACCTGGACGACCGCCAGCTCGTTGGGGATGGTCTCCGGCGTCTGGCTGGCGGCGCCGAACTGTGCGACGAGACCGAGCCACACCGTGATGCCCGCGGCCACCAGGGCCAGCAGCACCGTGGTGGCCGGCGTGATGGGCTTGCGACGGTGCGAGGCCCGCGACGTCAGCACCCCCGGGCTGCGGTAGTGCAGCGGGGCGCCGGCCGGCCGGCGTCGGGCGGCCGTGCGACGGGCCGGTCCCCGGCGCACGGGGCGCGCGACGATGTCGGTGGGGTACTCGCGGGTGATGATCGTCATGTCGGTGCCTTTCACCTCGACCGTGCGAACCCTCGTTCGCTCCTGTGTTCGAACTATATTCGCTCAGGTGTTCGATGTATAGAACACGTGATCGAATCGTTGCAGACGATATCGAGGGGGTCTGACACGTCAGGTCTGCCGGGCAGCCGCCCGCGCCCCCGCCGCCTTCCCGACGCGTTCCCAACGCGCCCGCACCCGCGTCCGCGCCGCGATCCGGGGCCGACACGCGTCGAACACATGTTTGATTATCGCCGCGGTGGCGACTAGATTCGGCCACATGAGTGACAGCAGCGACACGCGAGACGGCTCCGACGCACGTCGCGCGGGCGGTCTCGACACGAGCCTGACCGAGCGCCAGCGCACCATCCTGGAGGTCATCCGGACCTCGGTGACCACCCGCGGATATCCGCCCAGCATTCGTGAGATCGGCGACGCCGTCGGGTTGACCTCGACGTCGTCGGTCGCCCATCAGCTACGCACGCTGGAGCGCAAGGGATACCTGCGCCGCGACCCCAACCGCCCCCGCGCGGTGGACGTGCGCGGCGCCGACGACGTGGTGACCCCCACCGGGACTCCCAGCGTGGCCACCGACGTCGCCGGATCCGATGCCCTGCCGGAGCCCACGTTCGTGCCGGTGCTCGGACGCATCGCCGCCGGCGGACCCATTCTGGCCGAGCAGGCCGTGGAGGACGTGTTCCCGCTGCCGCGCGAACTCGTCGGCGAGGGCTCGCTGTTCCTGCTGAAGGTCGTCGGCGAATCGATGATCGACGCGGCGATCTGCGACGGCGACTGGGTCGTGGTGCGTCAGCAGAACGTCGCGGACAACGGCGACATCGTGGCGGCGATGATCGACGGCGAGGCCACGGTCAAGACCTTCAAGCGCACCCGTGGTCAGGTGTGGCTGATGCCGCACAACCCGGCGTTCGACCCGATCCCCGGCAACGACGCCGCGATCCTGGGCAAGGTCGTCACCGTCATCCGCAAGATCTGAGCGGCGCTTCCGGCCGCCGCGCCGCGGCGGCCGGAAGCCCGACGGAACCCGGAGCGGTCAGGCTCGCACGAAGCCGTTTGTCAGCGCGAATTCCTCACTGGCGAACCAGATGTCGGCGGCGGCGCGCTCGTACTGGCTGCTCCCAGGCAACCAGTACACGCCCGACTTGGTGTCTGCCTTGACCGGGTAGCCGCGGGGCGCACCGTAGGGATCGTCGTGCGCCAGCCGCAGGGACGTCTGCGACGGCGCGGGTTCGTCCACCTGAACGGCGGCGTGCCGCCCGCTGGGCGGGCCGCTGACCGGTTCCGCCTCTGCCTGCGACATGGAGCCGTCCTCGACGTCGGCCGGGAGTGCCCACCCGGCCGCCGCAGCGGCCGTGTCCGGTTCGCCCGCTCGAAGGCCCACCGGCGCCGCGACGCCGTGCGCGGCGAACTCCGTGCGCGGCTCGTCACCCTCGACGTCCTCGGGGCCGACGTCCGGTTCGTCCTCGAGGTCGCGTTCGAGGTCGCGTTCGTCGGCGATGCGGATGGGACCGGTGTCGATGTCGTCCTGGTCCTCCGTCAGATCGGCCCGGTGGCCTTCCCCGCGCCCCTGTCCGTGGTCGTGCTCGTCGTCGTGCTCGTGGTCCTGCCCGTGGACGTCGCCGGCCGACGTGGCCCCGGCGTCCTCGTCGGCGGGCATGGCCCAGGCGCTCAACGGCACGTACGGCTGGTCCACGGTGTGCACCGAGGCCGGGCTCGCGCCCTCGACGGCGCCGAAGGCGAAGGTGCGGTCGTCGGAGTCCTCGTCCGACTCGGCGTTCGCCGGGCGGCGGTCCTCGGGCCCGCCGTCGTAGTCGCCGTCGTAGTCGCCGTCGTAGTCGGAGCCATAGTCGGAGCCGTAGTCGCCGCCGTAGTCGTCATGGTCGTCGAACCGGTCCAGCGGCTCCCGGTCGTCGCGCCGACGCCGCTGGAACAGCACCGCGGCCACCACGGCGCCGACCAGGATCAGCACGGGCACGATGGCCAGCGCCCACCACCACTTCTGGTACCACTTCTGCCCACCTGCCGCGGTGCCGGGCTCCCCCGCCTGCGGGGTCTGCGGCGGGCCC
>NZ_JBYVYK010000065.1:23762-26687 GCF_058148405.1 Mycobacterium sp. DHQP2018-32-09
GGCGGGCCCGCCTGCGGGACCTGCAGGCCGGCGAGCTGGGACGCCAGGTTCGGCGGTTCGGTGGAGAACTGCTGGGAGGCGCGGTCGAACGTGATGGCGCCGCCGGCGAACGTCTGGGTGGCGGCATCGCCGTTCTCGGTCTGGTCTGCCGTCGGGGCGCCGAGTTGGCCCGTGGCGCCGCCCAGCTTGGCCCACGCCGCGTTGATCGCCCCGCGCACGATGACGGCACCGTAGTCGGGCGTCCAGAAGATCACCGGGTCGTCACCGGCGGCGAAGGTCGCGACCCGGCTCGCGGGCGCCACGCCGCCGTCGGCTTCGTTCGAGGTGGGGAATCCGAGGTCACCCGTCGGCCCGCCGACGCTCTCGTACTTCTCCAGCACCTGCCCGGTGAGTACGTTGGCGCCGGTCGCCGGGCTATAGAAGATCTTGCCGCCGGCGAAGGTCTGCACCAGGCCGTCGTCGCCGATCGGCGTGGGCGCGCCCTCGGCGGCTCCGAGCGGGCCCAGCGGTCCGCCCGCGGCCCGGCGGGCCGCGTCGATCTCGCTCTGGGGCGTTCCCGGGATGCGCAGCCCCTGCAACTGGTCGGCGAGTTCGGGCGGCGTCGTCGTGAAGGTCTTGGTCTTGCGGTTCCAGGACACCTCGCCACCGGTGAACTTCTGGGACACCACGTCGCCGGAGTAGATCTCGTCCTCGGTGGGCACGCCGAGCGTGCCCGCGGATCCGCCCAGCTGGTCCCAGGCCGCGTTGATCGCACCGCGGACGACGTGGGCGCCGGTGTCGGGGGTCCAGAAGATCACCGGGTTGTCCGGCGCGCTGAACGTGGTGTTGCGGCTGTTGGGCGCGCGGCCCGCGCCCTCGTCGATGTTCGGGAAGCCGAGGTCGCCGTCGCCGGGACCGCCCAGGCTGAGGTACTTGTCGAGGATGGCGCCCTGCATGGAGTGGGCGCCGCTCTCCGGGCTGAAGAAGATGCGTCCCGCGGCGAAGTTCTGCCCGAACCCGGCGCCGACAGGGTAGACGCCGCCGTCCTTGGGCCCGAGGGCGCCCGCGGGCCCACCCGCCGCGTCGTAGGCCTGGTTGATCGCCGCGTCGGCGTCACCGGCAGGATCGGCCGAGGCCATGGGCACGGCCGGCGCGAGCAGCGCGACGGCGGCGGCCGCCACGACGGCGACGCTCACGCGTCCCATGACCCTGCCGAGCAGGGAGTGCAGCACCCTGCCGTGCAGGGATTTCGTCCCGGTCATCAGTCCCTCTTCCGCGATCCGCTCACGGTTCCCTCGAAGTATCGGTTGCGTCAACTCTGCGACAGAAGTCGTCCATCTTGAGGGATATCCAAGCGGTCGCGGGTTGGTGTCGCGCGACCGGTCCCTCCGAAGGCCCGCACGAGGGGGCCTTCGGAGGGCCGTCTTCGGGGTCAAACGCCCAGGCTGCGACCGATGATCTCCTTCATGATCTCGGTGGTTCCGCCGTAGATCGTCTGGATCCGGGCGTCGAGGAAGGCGCGCGCCACGGGGTACTCGCGCATGTAGCCGTAGCCGCCGTGCAATTGCAGGCAGCGGTCGACGAGGCGGACCTGCGCCTCGGTGGAGTACCACTTCGCCATCGCGGCCTGCTCGGCCGTCAGGGCGTCGCGCAGGTGCAACTCGAGGAACTGGTCGACCATGATGCGCACGGCGGTGGCCTCGGTGGCCAGTTCGGCGAGGGCGAACCGAGTGTTCTGGAAGCTGCCGATGGGCTTGCCGAACGCCTTGCGCTCCTTGGTGTACTGCAGGGTGTCGGCCAGCACGCTCTCCATGGCCGCCGCCGCCATGACGGCGATGCTGATGCGTTCCTGGGGAAGGTTCTGCATCAGGTAGACGAAGCCCTGCCCCTCCTCGCCCAGGAGGTTCTCGGCGGGCACGTGGACGTCGGTGAACGACAGTTCTGCGGTGTCCTGCGCGTCCAGGCCGATCTTGTCGAGGTGCCTGCCCCGTTCGAAGCCGGCCATGTCGCGTTCGACGACCAGCAGGCTGAAGCCCAGGGCGCCCTTGTCGGGATCGGTACACGCGACGACGATGACGAGGTCGGCGTGAATCCCGTTGGTGATGAACGTCTTCGAGCCGTTGAGCACCCAGCTGCCGTCGTCCTGCTTGATCGCCCGGGTCTTGATGCCCTGCAGGTCGCTGCCGGTGCCGGGTTCGGTCATGGCGATCGCGGTGATGATCTCGCCGGAGCAGAAGCCCGGCAGCCACCGCTGCTTCTGCTCGTCGGTACCCAGCCGCAGCAGGTAGGGGGCGATGACGTCGTTCTGCAGCGAGAAGCCCAGACCGCTGAACCGGGCGGCCGACGTCTCCTCGGTGATCACGGTGTTGTAGCGGAAGTCCGGGTTGCCACCGCCGCCGTACTCCTCCGGCACGGCCATGCCCAGGAAGCCCTGCTTGCCGGCCTCCAGCCACACGCCACGGTCGACGATCTTGTCCTTCTCCCACTGCTCGTGGAACGGCGCGACGTGGCGCTCGAGGAACGACCGGTAGGCGTCGCGGAACATGTCGTGTTCCGGTTCGAACAGCGTGCGCTCGAAGTTGATGACCGGGCTGGACGAACTCATGGATCTACCTCCGGGGGTCGGGCGGGATTCGCTTCCGACCCTATACCACCCAACCGGATGGTTGGTACCGGCGAGGACCGCCCGGCCGCCCGGTGGCGCCGACGCCGCCACGTGAAGACAGCCCCCCGGCCGTGCGGCCGGGGGGCTGTCTGCTGGTCGAGCTGGAACCTAGTTCATGTTCCAGGGTTCGCCGTAGGTGGTGACCGAGTCACCCGTGCTGGAGATCAGGCGAGCGAACGGACGCAGCAACACGCCACCGGCCGCACCGGTCACCGTGCCATGAGCGTTGGACACCGCCACCGCACCATCGGGACCCTTGACGTCCACCGAGAACGTCGCCA
>NZ_JBYVYK010000066.1:0-26598 GCF_058148405.1 Mycobacterium sp. DHQP2018-32-09
CGAGCGCCCAGGCCGAGGCCGAGGCCCGCAGGCACGAGGCCGCTGCCGACGCCGAGGAGCGTGACCGCGTCGCCGCCGCCGCCGAGGACGCCCAGGCCGCAACGGCCGAGCACGCCGCCGACGCGCGCGACGCCGCCGCACCGCGCGTGCAGGCGCAACGGTTGCGCCACGACGCCGAGGAACTGACCGAGAACTTCGATCTGCCCTGACCCGCCCCGTTACAGAACACCCCGAGGAGCGACGCGAATGAACGTCACCACCATTCCCCTGTCCGTGCTGCGCCTGCACTACCGATTGGCCCGGCTGCCCTTGCAATTCGTCGAAGACCGCATCGTCGCGCGGTGGGATGACGAAGCCCCCGTCCGGCTCGCCTACGAACGCGGCCTCGGCACGCTCGACGCCACCGTCGGCCGGCTGCTCGGCGACGCCGAGCTGGCGTCGCGCGGCACCGCACTGACCCAGCGCAGCGACATCCTGGCCCGGGCGGCCGATCTCGAGGCCCGCAGCGACGCACAGCGTGAGCGCGCCGACGAGGAGTTCCAGCGGGCCAAGACCGAAGCCGCCGAGGAGGCCAGGGCCGCCCGCCAACGGCGTGCCGACGAGGTGGCGACGGCACGCGCCGACGCCGCGCAGCGCAAGCGCCGCGCCGCCGAGAACGCGGCCGCGCGCACGGCTGCGGCCAAGAAGAACGTCGACGAGGTGGCCGCGAAGCGGATTCAGACGGTCGAGGGCGCCCGGCGTGCCGAGCAGTCGACGATCAAGGCTCGGGAGAAGGCCGAGAAGGCCGCTGCCGAGGCGCAACTCGACGATGCCAGGGACAAGGCCGGCGACGCCGCGGACAAGCGGGACACCGCCGACCGGCTCGAGGAACTGGCCGACGCCCAGCGCCGGGCGCGCAAGGCCGACGACGTGTGACGGTCTCGGCGCCGGCCGTCCGGGGTCAGCCGGCGCCCTTGCCGTTGTCCACGCGGTAGACCGCTCCGTGCACGGCGACGGCGGCGTCGCTGGCGAGGAACGCGATGACCTCGGCGACGTCGGCGGGCTGCATCAGCCCGCGGGGCGAGGCCGTCCGCATGATGAGCCCGTAGTCGGGATCGTCGGGCGCACTGAACCCTTCGACCTGCGGGGTGAGCATGCCGCCGGGGCACACCGCGTTGACCCGAAGTTGGGTGGCGGTGTATTCGACGGCCAGCGCGCGGGTCAGTCCCACCAGGCCGTGTTTCGCCGCGCAGTAGCCTGCGGAGTACGCCTGACCTTCGAGACCCGCGATCGAGGCGACGTTGACGATGTTGCCGGCGCGGGCGAGCAGGTGCGGCAGTGCGGCGCGGCAGAGGTGGAACGGTCCGTTGAGGTTCACCGCGAGATCGGCGTCCCAGTCGTCGTCGGCCAGTGTCTCGGTGCGCCGCATCTCGTGGCGCCCCGCCACGTTCACCAACACGTCCAGACCGTCGTGCCGGGCCACACACCGCTCCACGGCGTCGCGGCAGGCCTGCGGTGACGCCACGTCCACCGTCGCATACGAACCGCCGGGGACGTCGGCGAACACCTCGGCCAGCCGCTCGGCATCGCGGGCGATGCCGAACACCGTTGCGCCCCTTCGGGACAGCAGTCGCGCCGTCGCGGCGCCCAGGCCCGAGGACGCGCCGGTGACGAGTGCGACCTTGCCGTCGAGCGTCGTCATAGCGGCGTGTCGGCGAGGTTGCGCGCCACCTCGTGCTGCCAGAAGTCGTTGGCGTGCGTGGTGTCCACCTCCAGCTCGAAGCGGTCCGTCATGTCCGACGTCACGTCGGCCGCGTCGACGTAGAACTGCTCGTACCATCGCCGGTGCTGATACACCGCCCCGTCCTCTTCGGTGAGCAACGGATTCTCGATGCGGCTCTTGTGCTTCCAGATCTCGACGTCCTGCAGGAAGCCCTCGCCGAACGACGTGTTCATGGCGGAAGCGAGCTTGGCCGCGTGGTCGGCGGGCATGCCCGGAACGAGTTGAACCGCGACGCCCCACTGCAGCACGAAGGAGTCGTGCGTCACCGGGTAGTGGCAGTTGATCAGGGCGACCTCGATGGTGAAGTCGGGCGCGACGTCGTTGTGCAGCCAGTTGATCATGTAGGCCGGCCCGAAGTAGGTGGCCTCCGATCGCAGTTTCGTTCCCTCCCAGAGGCTTTCGAAGTTCCTGGTGGTGTCCGGACGAGCCTTCGACTCCATGAACTGGCTGGCCGTATGACCTTCGATGACGTTCTTGAAGTACGTCGGGTAGGCGTGGTGGATGTAGAAGAAGTGGGCCATGTCGACGTTGTTGTCCACGATCTCGCGGCAGTGCGAGCCCTCGATCAGGATCGAGTTCCACGACCAGGGCGACCAGCGA
Organism: Mycobacterium sp. DHQP2018-32-09; assembly: GCF_058148405.1. Classification (NCBI taxonomy): domain Bacteria; kingdom Bacillati; phylum Actinomycetota; class Actinomycetes; order Mycobacteriales; family Mycobacteriaceae; genus Mycobacterium; species Mycobacterium sp. DHQP2018-32-09. Next base: position 2,363 of record NZ_JBYVYK010000066.1, read on the forward strand.
CCGTCGACGTAGCCGTCGATGCTGGGCGGGAACAGGTCGGCGGTGGGTGTCGACCCCTCGGGGTCGTGCCACACCAGCAGCTGCCCGTTGACCTCGCCGGTGAGCCAGCGTCGGGTACGGGCGAGCCGCGGGGTGCGCTTGGCGTAGGGCACCAGCGAGCAGCGGCCGGTGGAACCCTGCCAGCGCCAGTCGTGGAAGGGGCACGCCACCGAGTCGCCCTTGACCGAGCCGCGGGAGAGGTCGCCGCCCATGTGCCTGCAGTAGGCGTCGAGCACCTGCAGGTCACCGGTCGCGTCGGCGAACACCACCAGCCTCGTACCGAACGCGTCGACGCCGTGGGGCTTTCCGTCGCGGAAGGCCTCGGCCAGTCCGAGGCAGTGCCAGCCGCGGGCGAAGCGGGTCATGGGCGTGCCGGTGTCGATCTCGCGGACGCCGTCGGCGTCCGAGACGCCGTTCGTTGCGACGTGCATGCCGCCTCCCCTCGTCGGTGACATCCATTTAAGCATCATCGCTTAGTTGCGCGGCCGGTTTGGGGTGGTCGACGGGCTCGTCCCCTGGGCCGACCGGCCGCTACCATCGGCGCCCATGAAGCGGGGGGATCAGGCGCGCACGGCCATCCTGGATGCCGCCGAACGGCTGATCGCCGAACGCGGGGCGCAGGTACCGCTGCGCGACATCGCGGTCGCCGCCGGGCAGCGCAACAACTCCGCGGTCAACTACCACTTCCGCAACCGCCAAGACCTGATCGACGCGGTGGTGCGGCGCCGGCTGGAGCCGATGGAGGAGGCCCGCCGCCTGATGCTCGATACCCTCGACGACGCGGCGCGCCACGACGTCCACGCGCTGCTGCGGGTGCTGGTGGTGCCGCTGACGACGGTGCAGAGCGACTGCTACGCCCAATTCCTGCGCGCCGCAGCGGTCTACCTGCCGACGGACACCGAGGGCAGCGAGGACACGGCGTGGACCGACGTGCTGAATCGATTGGCGCGGGCGGTGCCGACGGCGGACGCGGCGGCTCGGCGGCGACGGTTGATGGCGCTGGGGACGGCGATGTTCGCGCTGCTGGCGGAGTACGAGCGCACGGCCGTCGGGAGCCCCGAGGAGATCGTCACGCTGCTGGCCGCGATGCTGACCGCACCGGTACCGGAAACGGTGTGAATCCGAAGTGGCCAGGGCCGGGATCGAACCGGCGACCTTCCGCTTTTCAGGCGGACGCTCGTACCAACTGAGCTACCTGGCCGGAAGGCGGCCGGCTTCACACCAACTGCCTCGCCGTACTGGCGACCCTGACGGGACTCGAACCCGCGACCTCCGCCGTGACAGGGCGGCGCGCTAACCAACTGCGCCACAGGGCCTTGCGTTGTACTGCTCCACACCGGTGTCACCCGGTGCGTCGTACCCCCTACGGGATTCGAACCCGCGCTACCGCCTTGAAAGGGCGGCGTCCTAGGCCGCTAAACGAAGGGGGCCAAGCCGAATCTCTTCGGGGTGCTCTCCGCACTCTCGTGCGGAAGGCTTCGATAGCTTAGGTGACCGACACCCTCATCTCCAAACCGGGTCGACCAGTATCCTGATTCACCGCGCCCCTATAGCTCAGTTGGTAGAGCTACGGACTTTTAATCCGCAGGTCGTAGGTTCGAGCCCTACTGGGGGCACCACGCTCGCACCGGCTGCGCCCAACTAGGGTGGCGCCGTGCAGATCACCGGACTCTTCCTGGCCCAGCACGCCGCGATCGTCGACCGCAAGCTCGTCGTCGTGGGCGGGGTCCTCGACTGGATCGAAGCCCCGCGCACCGCCGCGGCAGGTACCGAGCTGCCCGCGGGCCAGACCGTGGCGCCGTACTACGTCGTGACGCTCATGCAGACCGAGCCGGCCGATCACCAGCAGCCCTACCCCATGACCCTCGAACTCGTCGACGCCGAGGGGACGCGCCGCGTGCTCGCCCAGGGCGACGTGGTCGTGGACGCCCGCAACGGCGAGAACCGCTTCCTGGTGACGCCCGTCGGCGTGGCGGCCGCGCAGTCGGGGCCGGTGACGGTGCACCAGACCATCGAGGGCGTCGGCAGCATGTCGTTCCCGCTGCGGATCAACGTCCTCGACTGAGAGCCGTCAGACCCGAGGGCAGTAGTGCATCGGGTTGTCGCGCTCGGATAGCGGCGGCAGGTTGCGCGCCAGGGTCTCCGGCAGGGGTGCGTCGGCGGGCAACCGACCCGTCGCCCGATCCCAGCCCGCCCGCGCCCGGGGATGCATCCGCGCCCGCTCTGGCAGCAACGCGAACACGCGGCCCACGAGACGCCCCAGCCGGCGGTGCCGCCGCTCGTCGCGCTCCGACCACGAGTAGCCCATCAGCTCCCGCACGGGCGGGTCGTAGAGGCCGACGGTGAACCACACGAAGAACCGCGCCAACAGTGGCCGCTGCAGCGCCCACACCCAGTCGGGCAGCGCGGTCAGGAACGGCGGCTTGGGCAGCTCGCGCAGATCCAGCACCGCGCGCGCGGCGAAGTTGTTCTCCAGCTCGTGGCGACACATGTGGTCCCAGTAGGCCTGGAAGTCCTCCCACGTCTCGGGCACCGGCCGCATGGAGACCCCGTACATGGCATACCAGGTCTTGTGCTCCTCGAAGAGCTGGCGCTTCTGGTCCTCGGTGATGCCACCACAGAACCGGTCGGCGACGATGAGCGTGCCGACGAAGAACGTCGAGTGCGCCCAGTAGAAGACCTCGGGGTTGAGCGCGTGATAGCGCCTGCCCTGCGCGTCGGTGCCCTTGATGGTCACGTGGTAGTCGCGCACCTCGGCGCCGGTGCGCGGCGCCCGGTCGGTGTCGAACACGACGCCGCCGATCGGGTACAGCGAGCGCAGCAGCCGCGGCCATCGCTCGGTGAAGAACGTGGAGTGTTCCTCGACGGCCGCACCGAGCTGGGGGTGCATGTTCTGCATCGAGCCCGCCCAGGGGCCCTGCAGCATGCCGCGCCAGTCACCGAAGTACTTCCACGTCAGCGAGTCGGGCCCCAGCGGCGCGGGCGGCGCGACGTACCCGCCGGGACCCACGGGGCAGCCCGCCGCCACCGTGGCGTCGCTGGTGACGGGGCAGGCTGGGGACGTATCTTGTGTCACTGGCGGAATCTCCCGAGCAGTCGGAGCAATTCTGACTACGTGCGTTGTCACCCGTGAGCTTAGGAGGCATGTGACGTCCGGTCAACGACGAAGCCAGTGGTCCGGCGTCCCCCTGGGCGACCGGCAGGTGCTGCGTCGGGACAAGTTGGTGGCCGCAGGCGTCGAATTGCTCGGCGGCCCCACGGGCCCGGCGCTGACCGTCCGCGCGGTGTGCCGCGCCGCAGGCCTGACCGAGCGCTACTTCTACGAGAGCTTCGCCGATCGCGACGAATTCGTCCGCGCGGTCTACGACCACGTGTGCACGGCCGCGATGGCCACGCTCACGTCGTCGACGACGCCGCGCGACGCCGTGGAACGCTTCGTCACCCTGATGGTCGACGACCCCGCACGCGGGCGCGTGCTGCTGATCGCGCCCGAACGCGAGCCCGTCCTGGCCCGTTCGGGCGCGGAGTGGATGCCGAGCTTCATCGAGCTGCTGCAGCGCAAGCTGACGCGCATCACCGATCCCGCCGTGCAGGCGATGGCCGCAACCGGGTTGGTGGGCGCACTGACGGCGCTGTTCACCGCCTACCTGGGCGGCAGACTCGCGACCACCCGGGAGCAGTTCATCGACTATTGCGTCGAGATGCTGCTGCACCGGGCGTCCACGAGCTGACGGCCGAGCTGACGGACTACTGGTCCGGGGTGCTGACGGCTTCCAGTTCCTGCTGCTGCTGCGCTGCGGCCTCTTCCTCGGCGGCCTTGGCCGTCCGGCCCTCGGGGCTGGCGAGCGAGTTGCCGGGCTTGGTGGCGGAGGCGACGCCGGCATTGCAGTTCAAGTAGAACTGCACGGTGCCCGAGACCTTCGAACCGTCGACGGCGCTGGTGAACGGCGCGTTCTGCGAGCGGGTCACCAGGCAGTCGTCCTGGGCCTCTTTGTCACCGACGCGAGCCGCCACGACGACCGTCAGGCCGCTGTCGCTCGCCGCCGACGAGGCGTCGGCATACGTCTTGCCGGCATAGTCGTCGGCCGCCGCGACGCCGGTGCCCAGCACCGCCGAGATCGCGAACGCACCGAGTGCGCCCGAACCGATGACAGTGAGCTTCTTCACGTTCGCCTCATTTACCCATCGTCGTTACAGCTCCAACTCGTGCAGGGATGCTACCGCCCCGCGCACGTCCGCGCTGAGGTAGTTCGACGACTGGCGGGAACGCTCCGGAGCGGGGCGTGACGAGCGATTACTCGCCGGCGGTCTGCGCTCCGGCCGCCTCGAGCTGGTCGGCTTCGGCCTGCTGCTGGGCGGCCCGCTGCTGGGCCTCCTGCTGCTGCTTTGCTGCGAGATCCGCTTCGTACATCTTGCGACCCTCGGGGCTCTGCAGCGAGAAGCCCGGCCAGTTGGCGGTGCCGTACTTGGCGTAGCAATTCAGGTTCACGTTCATCACCGATCCACGGGAGTCGCCGAACCCGTCGATGCTCGCCGCCGGCTGGGCGCTGGTGACGATGCAGTCGTTCCAGTCCTTACGGTCTCCGACCGTGGTGGTGACCTGAGCCGACATGCCGCGCTGGCTGAGCGCTGCCTTCGCGTCGGCGAACGTCTGCCCGACGACGGCGTCGTCGGCGTGCGCGGCGCCCGCTCCCAGCAACGCCGTGACCACCGCCGCGGCGCCGATCGACGTGGCACCAAAAATCGTGGCCCTCTTCACGTTGCCGCAACCTCTCGTCGTTACCAGGTGAACCCGTGCTTTTGCTGGACGACTGGCGTCCAGCACGGATGCTACCGCGTTGCGTGTCGGTGCGAGGCCTCCCGTGCAACACCCGTCACACTGGGGTCACGACGCTTGAATGTCACCGGAGTACACAGATATATTGACTGCAACCAACGGGTACAGATAATTCGGGTCCGGTCACCGCCGACCGCAACCGACACGAGAGGACCAGTGCGCCAATGTCGACCGATATGAGCGACATCCAGCTGCTACGCGAGCTGGAACCCGTCGTCGAAGAGAACATCAACCGGCACCTGCGGATGCGCAAGGACTGGAACCCGCACGACTACATCCCGTGGTCCGACGGCAAGAACTTCTACGCCCTGGGCGGCAAGGAGTGGAGCCCCGAGGAGTCCAAGCTCTCCGAGGTGGCGCAGACCGCCATGGTGCAGAACCTCCTCACCGAGGACAACCTGCCCGCCTACCACCGCGAGATCGCGATGAACTTCACCATGGACGGCCCCTGGGGCTGGTGGGTGAACCGCTGGACCGCCGAGGAGAACCGGCACGGCATCGCACTGCGCGACTACCTGCTGGTGACCCGCGCCATCGACCCCGTCGAGCTGGAGACCCTGCGCATGGAGCAGGTCACCCGCGGCTTCTCCCCCGGCCAGAACCAGCAGGGCGACCTGTTCGCCGAGAGCATCTTCGACTCGGTCATCTACGTGACCTTCCAGGAGCTGGCCACCCGCGTCTCGCACCGCAACACCGGCAAGGCCTGCGAGGAGACCATCGCCGACCAGCTCCTCGGACGCATCTCCGCCGACGAGAACCTGCACATGATCTTCTACCGCGACATCTCGGCCGCCGGCCTGGACGCGGCCCCCAACCAGGCCATGACGTCGCTGCACCGCGTGCTGCGCAACTTCAAGATGCCCGGATACACGGTGCCCGAGTTCCGCCGCAAGGCCGTGATCATCGCCGTCGGCGGGGTGTACGACCCCCGCATCCACCTCGACGACGTCGTGATGCCGGTGCTGAAGAAGTGGCGCATCTTCGAGCGCGACGACTTCACCGGCGAGGCTGCCCGGCTGCGCGACGACCTGGGCGTGCTGGTCGAGGAACTCGAGGAGGCCTGCGTCAAGTTCGAGTCCGCCAAGGAGCGGCGCCTCGAACGCGAACGCAAGGTCGCCGAGAAGAAGGCCATGAAGAACCTGCTGGTCAGCACCTCGTCGTCATCGTGACGCAGACTCTCGGAACGGCCCGGTCCCTGCGGATCGGGCCCTTCGCGTTGCGCAGCCCGGTCGTGCTCGCACCCATGGCGGGGGTCACGAACGTCGCGTTCCGCACGCTGTGCCGCGAATTGGAACTGGAGCGCGAGGGCACCGTCAGCGGCCTCTACGTCTGCGAAATGGTCACCGCCCGCGCCCTCGTGGAACGCCATCCCGTCACGATGCACATGACGACGTTCGCGCCCGAGGAGTCGCCGCGGTCGCTGCAGCTCTACACCGTCGACCCGGCGAACACCTACGCGGCGGCCAAGATGATCGTCGACGAGAACCTCGCCGACCACATCGACATGAACTTCGGCTGCCCCGTGCCCAAGGTGACGCGTCGCGGCGGCGGCGCCGCGCTGCCCTACAAGCGTCGACTGTTCGGCCAGATCGTCGCCGCCGCCGTGCGCGCCACGGAGGGCACCGACATCCCGGTGACCGTGAAGTTCCGGGTGGGCATCGACGACCAGCACCACACCCACCTCGACGCCGGCCGCATCGCCGCCCAGGAGGGTGCGGCGGCCGTCGCGCTGCACGCCCGCACGGCCTCGCAGCGCTACTCGGGCACGGCCGACTGGAGCCAGATCGCCGCGCTCAAGGAACACGTCACCGACGTGCCGGTGCTCGGCAACGGCGACATCTTCGACGCTCAGGACGCGCTCGCCATGATGGCGGCGACCGGCTGCGACGGCGTGGTGATCGGCCGCGGCTGCCTGGGCCGGCCGTGGCTGTTCGCCGAGTTGTCCGCGGCCTTCGGGGGCCGCCAGATCAAGACGCCGCCGACGCTCGGGGAGGTGACCCGCATCATCCGCCGCCACGGCGAGCTGCTGGCCGCGCACTTCGGCGAGGACAAGGGCATGCGCGACATCCGCAAACACGTCGCGTGGTACCTGCACGGCTTCCCCGCGGGGGCCGACCTGCGCCGCGGCCTGGCCCTGGTCAAGACGCTCTCCGAACTCGACGACCTGCTCGGCAGGCTCGATCCGGACGTCCCGTTCCCGCGGGCGGCCGAGGGGCCACGCGGCAGGCAGGGCTCGGCGGGGTCGGTGTCCCTGCCGGAAGGTTGGCTCGACGACCCCGACGACTGCACGGTGCCCGCGGGCGCCGACGTCATGCACTCGGGGGGCTGATCCGCGGGTTCGAGACCGTGTCGAGATTGCCCCGATACCCCACTGTCACGCTCGCCGACTGGCTTGCCTTCCCCATTGCTCAGTACAGTGTTGGTTCAAAGCAATCGGGCGTCGCGCTGCGACGCCAACGACGTGCGCCCACCCGGCGGGTCGCACACGATCGGAATGCTGTGCCGCGGGCGCAGCCGGAGGCCTTCTGGACATGAGTGACGGTGACGACGCCGCTCGTGGACGTGGGCGCCCGACACAGCCCGACGGCGACGGTCGGGACGTCGATCACTGGCTTACCCGATCCACCAAGCCGGCACCAGGCGCCGCGCCGTGGGAGCGCATGACGGGTTCGCAACACCCCGTCGACCACACAGACCACCCCGAGCACACCGCGGGCGCTGAGGGCGCTGGGGGCGCTCAGGGCGCTGGGGGCGCCGACGACTCCGGGGCCGATCCGGCCGCCGCGGTCCCGGCAGGCAATCACACCGACGGCGTCACGGTCGCCGACCTCATCGCCAAGCTGGCGCGTTCCGAGGCCGCCGACCAGACCGCCCAGGCCGCCAAGGCCCTCGCAAGCCCGGACCGGCCCCGCCGCAGGCGCAGCCGTGAGCCCGAACCCGAGACCCCCGCCGACGAGACCCCCTCCGACGAGACCCCCGCCGACGTCGACCCCGTCGGCCCCGATCCCATCACGTGGCACTTCCTCGCCGCTCGCGGCGGGGACTCGGCCGCCGAGTCACCGGCAGCCGACCCGACGTACGACCCTCGCACCGACGTGCTGCCCGCACTGCCTGCGCACGCGTCGGAGCTGCCCGTGCTCACCGGAACGCCGCGCGGCGCCGACGCCTCGGATCAGACGACCGTGCTGCCCGCCGTCCGCGCCCGCCGCAGCCGCCGGTCGGCCATGGCGGTGGGCCGCGTCGCCGCCGCGCTCATCGCGATCGTGGCGCTGGCATCCACGGGCGCGGCCTGGCAGTGGCAGTCGTCGAAGAACCGCAGCCTGAACAAGGTCGCCGCGCTCGACCTGAACTCGCGCGACATCCTGGACCCCAACGCCCAGTTCGGCGACGAGAACTTCCTCATCGTCGGCACCGACAGCCGCATCGGCGTCAACAGCGACGTGGGCGCGGGCACCACCGACGACGCCGCCGGCGCGCGCTCGGACACGGTGATGCTGGTGAACATCCCCGCCAACCGCAAGCGCGTGGTCGCGGTGTCGTTCCCCCGCGACCTGTCCATCACCCCCATCAAGTGCGAACCGTGGGATCCGAGCACCGGCAAGTACGGCCCCATCACCGATCCCGAATCGCCGATGTACGGCCTCGACGAGGCGTACACCGAGACCAAGCTGAACTCGGCGTACGCCGTCGGCGGACCCAAGTGTCTGGTCAAGGTCATCCAGAAGATGTCGGGCCTGTCGATCAACCGGTTCATGGCCGTCGACTTCGCGGGCTTCCAGACCATGGTCGACGCGCTGGGCGGCGTCGAGGTGTGCAGCACCACCCCGCTGGAGGACTACGAGCTGGGCACCGTCCTGCCGAATGCCGGCAGGCAGATCATCGACGGGCACACCGCGCTGCAGTACGTCCGGGCGCGGCAGGTGACCACCGAGACCAACGGCGACTACGGCCGCATCAAACGCCAACAGCTGTTCCTGTCGTCGCTGTTGCGCTCGTTGATCAGCAAGGACACGTTCTTCTCGCTCAACAAGCTCAACAACGTCGTCAACATGTTCATCGCCGACAGCTACGTCGACAACATCCAGACCAAGGACCTCGTCGACCTCGGCCAGTCGATCCAGGGCGTCAACGCCGGGCGCATCTCGTTCATCACGGTGCCCACCGTCGGATACGCCGACCAGTACGGCAACGAGGTCCCCCGCACCGACGACATGCGCGCCCTGTTCGACGCGATCATCAACGACGATCCGCTGCCCGAGGAGCGCAACGCCGACAACACCCCGGTGCCCGAGACCCCCACCAACGGTGCCGCTCCCACCAACGGTGCCGCCCCCACCACCTCCGACGCCCACGGCGGCGAGATGGTCGACGCCGTCACCACCGACCCCAGCGCGGTCACCGTGCGGGTGTCGAACTCCACGGGCGAGAACGGGCTGGCAGCGACGGCCGCCAGCGCGCTGCAGCAGCACGGTTTCAAGGTCGTCGATCCCGACGACTACCCCGGGCCGCTCGACTCCACCACGGTGTTCTTCTCCGCGGGCAACGAGGAGGCGGCCGCGACCGTCGCATCGTCGTTCAAGAACCCGACCATCGAACGGGTCTCGGGGATGGGCAACGAGATTCGCGTGGTGCTGGGCTCGGACTTCTCCGCGGTGGCCGCGCCGTCGCCCAGCGGCTCGCCGGTACAGGTGCGCGTGGTGAAGGACACCAAGAGCGAACCGACGCAATTGCCAGAAGACCTCAACGTCACCAACGCCGCCGACACCAGCTGTGAGTGATTGGACGCCCGTCCCATTCATCGTCCGTTCACCTGCGACATCGTGACGTTTGGCCCGCTCAGACCGTAGGCTTGCCCGCATGCGTACCGTGTACCAGGAGCAATTGGCCACGCTGTCCGATCAGCTGGGCGAGATGTGCGGCCTTGCCGGAGTCGCGATGGAGCGCGCCACCCAGGCTCTGCTGCAGGCCGACCTGGTGCTCGCCGAGCAGGTCATCACCGACCACGAGCAAATCACCGCGCTGAGCGCGCGCGCCGAGGAGGCCGCGTTCGTGCTGCTGGCCCTGCAGGCACCGGTGGCCGGGGACTTGCGCGCGATCGTCAGCTCGATCCAGATCGTCGCCGACATCGACCGCATGGGCGCGTTGGCGCTGCACGTCGCCAAGATCGCCCGTCGTCGTCACCCGCAGCACGCGCTGCCCGAGGAGGTCAACGGCTACTTCGCCGAAATGGGCCGCGTGGCAGTCGAACTGGGCCACAGCGCCCGAGAGGTGCTGCAGACCCACGACCCGGAGAAGGCCGCGCGCATCCGCGACGAAGACGACGCGATGGACGACCTGCACCGCCACCTGTTCAACGTCCTGATGGACCGGGAGTGGAAGCACGGCGTGACGGCCGCGGTCGACGTGACGCTGCTGAGCCGCTTCTACGAGCGCTTCGCCGACCACGCGGTCGAGGTGGCACGCCGGGTCATCTTCCAGGTCACCGGCGCGTTGCCCGCCGACGAGGAGTTCAGCTCGCCCCGCTAGCGCGGTCCGGGGGGCGCAGGCGCACGCCGTCCTTGCCCGCCGCCAACAGGTCGCGCAGCACCCGTGCGAGCACGTCGAGTTCGTGCTGGTCATAGCGGCGCAGGAAGTCCGCCAGCCCGGCCGCCATCTCGGCGTGCAGCTGGCGGTGGGCGGCCGCCACCAGCTCACCGTCGGGTGTGAGCGACAGTTCGACCTCCTTGCGGTTGTCCGGCAGCGGCGTACGCGCCACCAGTCCGGCCGCGACCAGGCGGTGCACGTGTTTGGACACCGTGCCCTTGAGTTGGCCTGCGCGCGTGGCCAGGCCGACGACGCTCACCGGCCCCTCGGCGATGGCGGCCAACAGGTGCAGCGACAGCGTCGGCAGCGTCCGCAGCGCGTCGTGCAGTCGGCGCGGGGTGAGCCCCACCATGAAGTCGCGCTCGGCGTCACCGTCGTCGTCGCCGTCGAACTTGTCGCCGACGGCGCTCACCAGTCGGTCGATGTCCGCGATCAGCGCCGCTTTGGTTTTCACAGAAACCATATTGCCACCGCGACGATCCGTGCGTAGATTGTTTCCATAGAAACCGTATTGATGGAAACCAACCTGGAGGAGTCGACATGCGGGCAGCCGTCGTCCACGAATGGGGTGCCACCCCGGCCTACGAAGAGCACCCCGAACCGCAACCCCGCGACGGTGCCGTCGTCGCCGCCGTCGAGGCGTCCCCACTGACCAACCTGACCCGCGCGTTGGTGTCCGGAAAGCACTACGCCAGCAAGGAGATCCCGCTACCCGCCATCCCTGGCTTCGACGGCGTCGTGCGCCTCGACGACGGCCGCCGCCTCTACGCCGTCGGCCTCCCCGGCCACGGAATGATGGCCGAACGCACGCTCGTGCACCCCGACTCGGCGTTCCCCGTGCCCGACGGCGTCGACTCCGTGACCGCCGCCGCCATCCCCAACCCGGGCATGTCGGCGTGGATGGCACTGGAGTTCGGTGCCGCGGTGAAGCCCGGGGACCACGTGCTGGTGCTCGGCGCCACCGGTGTCACGGGCGCCACCGCCGTGCAACTGGCCGCCAAGCGCTTCGGCGCCGGCCGCGTCGTGGTGGCCGGCCGGGACGCGGCGCGCCTCGACTGGTTGCGCGGCGTCGGCGCCGACGATGCGATCTCGATGCGCGACGACGACGTGGCCGCACGCGTCACCGAGATGCACGCCCGGCGACCGTTCGACGCCGTGCTCGACTACCTGTGGGGCGAGCCCGCCCAGCGCACGCTGCAGGCGCTGGCCGACAGTCACCCGTCGACGCACTACCACGCGACGCGCTGGGTGCAGATCGGCTCCATGACCGGCAACACCATCGACCTCCCCGCCGGCATCCTGCGCGGAACGGGAATCACGTTGTCCGGCATCGGGATCGGCAGCGTGCCCCCGGAGGTGATGACACGCGCCCGCACCGAGGCGCTGCCCGAACTGCTCGCCATGCTCGCCGACGGCCGGCTGCAACTCACCACCCAGACCCGCCCCCTGGCCGACGTCGCCGCCGCGTGGACGACGCCGGAACCCTCGGGCACGCGCACCGTGCTGGTCCCCTGAGCGATTTCGGCGCGCTTTCGTTCGCTACGCGAACGTCAGCGCGCCGAAATCGCTAGCCGAAGCGGCCGGAGATGTAGTCCTCGGTCGCCTTCTGCGTGGGGTTGGAGAAGATCTTCTCGGTGTCGTCGATCTCGATCAGCCTGCCCGGCTTGCCGGTGGCCTCGAGGTTGAAGAACGCCGTCTGGTCGCTCACGCGGGCGGCCTGCTGCATGTTGTGCGTGACGATCACGATCGTGAAGTCCTGCTTCAACTCCGAGATCAGGTCCTCGATCGCCAGCGTCGAGATCGGGTCCAGCGCCGAGCACGGCTCGTCCATCAGCAGCACGTCGGGCTGCACCGCGATGGCCCGCGCGATGCACAGGCGCTGCTGCTGACCGCCGGAGAGCCCACCGCCGGGCTTGTCGAGGCGGTCCTTGACCTCGTTCCACAGGTTGGCGCCCTTGAGCGACCGCTCGGCGACGTCGTCGAGGGTCTTCTTGTTGCGCACGCCCTGCAGCTTCAGCCCCGCCACCACGTTGTCGCGAATGCTCATGGTGGGAAACGGGTTCGGCCGCTGGAACACCATGCCGATGGTCTTGCGGACGCCCACCGGGTCGACGCCCGCGCCGTAGATGTCGTCGCCGTCGAGCAGCACCGATCCCTCGACACGGGCGCCGGGGATCACCTCGTGCATGCGGTTCAGCGTGCGCAGCACCGTGGACTTGCCGCAGCCCGACGGCCCGATGAAGGCGGTGACGCTGCGCGGCTCCACCGACAGGCTGACGCCCGCGACCGCATGGAAGGAGCCGTAGTAGATGTTGACGTCCTTGAGATCCAGGCGCTTGGCCATGGTTGCTCCTAAACCTTCTTGGGTGCGAAGAACTTGGCGACCAGACGGGCCGCGACGTTGAGGATGGCGATGAGCAGGATCAGCGTCAGCGCCGCGCCCCAGAGCCGGTCGGTGGGGACGGGGTTGGCGCCGGCACCGGCCGAGATCTGGTCGTACATCATGCCGGGCAGCGACCCCATGAACCCGCCGAACATGTCGAAGTTCATGGCCTGGGCGTACCCCACCAGGATGAGCAACGGCGCCGTCTCCCCCATCACGCGTGCCAGCGCCAGCATGACGCCGGTGACGATGCCCGACAGCGCCGTGGGGATGACGATGCGGACGATCGTCTTCCACTTCGGCACGCCGAGGGCATAACTGGCCTCGCGCAGATCCATCGGCACGATGCGCAGCATCTCCTCGGTCGCGCGCACGATCACCGGGATCATCAGCAGCACCAGCGCCAGCGACACCGCGAAACCCGATCGCTCGAAGCCCAGCGTCGCGACCCACAGCGCGTAGATGAACAGCGCGGCGACGATCGAGGGCACGCCGGTCAGGATGTCCACCATGAACGTGGTCAGCCGGCCCAGCCGCGTCCCACCGCCGTACTCCACCAGGTAGACCGCCACCAAGACGCCGATGGGGATCGAGATGATCGAGCACACCAGGCCCTGGAGCACCGTGCCGACGATGGCGTGGTAGACGCCGCCGCCCGCGGCGAACGCCGTCATGCCGGACTGCGAATTGGTGAACCAGGTGGGTGAGACGATGGCGCTGAAACCCTTGGTGATCACGGAGTACAGCACCCACAGCAGCGGGACCAGCGCCACCAGCACCGACAGCGAGACCAGTACGGTCGCCGCGTTGTTGGTCAGCTGCCGCCGCGCGCCGACGCCCTGGAAGGTCGACTGCTTGACGGGGCGGTCCAGGGTCGGTGAACTCATGACTTGCCCTTCCCTGCCACGGCGGCGCGTGCCAGCGAGTTCACCACGAACGTCAGGATGAACAGCACCAGGCCCGCGGCGATGTAGGCGCCCGCCTTGTATTGGTCGTTGAACTCACTCGCCGTCGCGGCGATCTTGCTGGCGAAGGTGTAACCGCCGTCGAACAGCGTCCAACTGAACGCCGTCTGGGTGCCACGCAGGATGATCAGCAGGGCGATGGTCTCTCCCAGCGCGCGCCCGAGGCCCAGCATGGCGCCCGAGACGTAGCCCGACATGCCGAACGGCAGCACGGTGGTCCGCACTACCTCCCAGCGGGTGGCGCCGAGCGCCAGCGCCGCCTCGATCTGTCCGCGCGGGGTCTGGATGAACACCTCGCGGGTGACCGCCGTGATGATCGGCAGGATCATCACGGCGAGCACGATGCCCGCCGTGAAGATCGTGCCCCCGCCGGCCACCGACGCGTTGCCCGTCTTGAACAGGAACAGCCAACCGAGGTTCTCGTTCAGGAACGTCGCGAACGGCCGCAGTACGGGGGCCAGCACGTACAGGCCCCACACGCCGTAGACGATCGAGGGCACCGCGGCCAGCAGGTCCACCATGTACGCGAGTGGACCTGCCAGCCTGCGGGGTGAGTACTGCGTGAGGAAGATGGCGATGCCGAGGGCCACCGGCATCGCCAGCACCAGCGCGAACAGCGAGACGAACACCGTCACCTGGAGCAGGTCGAGGATGCCGAAGTGCATCGCCGACGTGTCGGTGGTGATCCAGTTGCCGCCGTAGGTGAAGAAGTTCTCCTCGTTGCGCGCCAACGCCGGGATGGCGCGCCACAGCAGGAAGACGCCGATCGCGCCGATCAGCACGACGATGAAGATGCCGGCGCCCTCGGAGAGACCGCGGAAGATGCGATCACCCATCCGGATCCGGCCACCCCGGTTCGGGTTGGTCGAGATGGGGTCGGGTTCGCCGAAGGGCGAAGCCAAGGTTTCGCCCGACCCTGCGCCCGTCGGATGTGGTGTCGTCACGTCGATCCCGTCAGAGACCTTGTCGGTCATTCGGTCAGGCCCTCATCTTCGTCTCGTCAGCCGCGTCGTGCCAGCGGACTAGGCAATCGCGTCGATGGAGGTGAGCAACCGCTGCTTGAACGCGTCGGGCAGCGGCACGTAGCCGGCGGCGCCCAGGTTGGCCTGGCCCTGATTGGCCGCCACCGTCAGGAACGACTTGACCGCGGCGGCGGTGTCGGCGTCGTAGCCCTTCGAGCAGACGATCTCGTAGGTGGCCAGGACCAGCGGGTAGGCGCCGGCCTCCTTCGTGCCGTACAGCGAGTTCAGGTCCAGTGCCAGGTCGTTGCCCTCGGCGGCGAACTTCGCGGCGTCGATGGCCTTCTTGGCCGAGTCGTCGGTGAGTTCGACGGCACCGGCGCCGCTGTCGATCTGCGCCATCTTCAGACCGGCCTGATCGGCGAAGCCCTTCTCCACGTAGCCGATGGCACCGGGGGTGGCCTGCACGGCCTGCACGACGCCGGAGGACTTCTGCGCGCCCTCGCCTGCGCCGCCCTGGAACTCGCTGCCCGCGCCCTTGGTCCAGGCCTGCGGCGCCGCGGCACCGAGGTACTTCTGGAAGTTGTCGGTGGTGCCCGAGGAGTCGGAGCGGTAGACCGGCGTGATCGCGGTGTCGGGCAGCGTGGCGCCCGAGTTCAGCGCGGCGATCGCGGGATCGTTCCACTTGGTGATCTGGCCCTGGAAGATCTTGGCCAGCACGTCGCCGTTGACGACGAGCTTGTCGACGCCCTCGACGTTGTAGGCCATCGCGACCGGGCCGAAGACCAGCGGCAGGTTCCATGCCGGGTTGCCGCCGCAACGCTGGGCGGCGGCGGCGACCTGGTCGCCCGACAGCGCCGAGTCGGAGCCCGCGAAGTCGACCTGCTTGGCGATGAACTGCTGGCGGCCCGCGCCCGAGCCGGTGGGGTTGTACGAGAGGTTCTTGCCGGAGCAGGCCTGCCCCCACGCCTTGTTGAACTCGGCGATGGCGTTCTGCTGGGCCGTCGAGCCCTCGGCCGTCAGTGCGGCCTTGCCACCGCACTCCGCCGGCGACGCCGAGGCTCCGGCTGCGGACGAGGACGACGACGAACCCGAGTTGTTGTCGCTGCCGCAGGCGGTCAGCAGCAGGGCGGTGGCGGCGGTCATCGAGAGCGCCGCGCCCACACCCTTGCCAATGCGATTGAGCTTCACTGATCCCACTTTCGGTTGACGGTCTCAAACCCTCCGGCAACGTATGCGGCCCTGGTTGACGGCTCGCGGATGCAAGGTGAACGAACCGTGAACAGCCTCAGCGACTTCACAGCCCAGGGGCTAACGGGAGGCGTACGCCACGTCCACGCCGACCACGGAGAAGTCCAAGCGTCGGTACGTCTTGACGGCCTGCGCGTTGTTCGCCTCGACGTAGAGCATGACGGTCGCCGCCGACCCCAGCACGTCACCCAGATGGTGTATGCCGACGAGCGTCAGGTAGGCGCCCAGACCGCGGCCCTGCGCGGCCGGGTCGACGCCGACGACGTACACCTCGCCGAGTTCCTCGGAGTGCCGCTTGGTCCAGTGGAAGCCCAGCAGGCGGCCGCTGTCGCCGTCGAACGCGAGGAACAGCCCGCGGGGGTCGAACCATGCCTCGGCGCGCCGCTCGGCGACGTCGGCCTCGGTCCAGCCGCCCTGCTCGGGATGCCACGAGAACGCGGCATTGTTCACGCGCAGCAGCTCGGCGTCGTCGTCGGGGCCGGCGTAGGTGCGCAGCACCACGCCCGGCACGTCCGGGATCGGCGGCAGGTCCGCCAGCGGCCTGCTCATCTGCCACAGCTCCCGCACGCTGCGCAATCGGAGCGCCGCGGCCAGCCCCTGAGCCGCCCCGAGGCTTCCGTGGGCCCACACCCGCGTCGACGGGCCGCCCTCGGCGAGCGCGGCGCGGACCAGTGCGGCGCCGGTGCCGCGTCGACGCGCGGCGGGGGCGACGACGACCTCCGCCATCGGCGGCGCGTCCTGCTCCGGATCGGCGGGCGCGAGGTTGAGGTAGCCGACCAGCTCGTGGTCCGCATCCGCAGCGACGAGATGGCGGGTGCGCCCGTGTGCCAGCTCCCGCAGCACCCCGTCGCCCACCGGGGCCACGCCGTCGGCGGTGCGGGCCTCGGCCACCAGCTGGCGCACCCGATCCTGCTCGGTGTCCGACAGCGCGTCGCGCCAGGCGATCACTGCGCGTGCATGGGGTCGGAGAAGTCGTCGGCCTCCCCGACGTCCTCGAAGTCCTCGGCACCCTCGGCGTCGTCGTCGCCGGCCAGCTCGATCCCCGGTGCGGTCCTGCCGCGGGCCGGGCGCACGGCCTTGTAACCCACGTTGCGCACGGTGCCGATCAACGACTCGTATTCGGGCCCCAGCTTGGCGCGCAGCCGCCGGACGTGCACGTCGACGGTGCGGGTGCCGCCGAAGAAGTCATAACCCCACACCTCTTGGAGCAGCTGGGCCCGGGTGAACACCCGCCCCGCGTGCTGCGCCAGGTACTTCAACAGTTCGAATTCCTTGTAGGTCAAGTCCAGCGGCTTGCCGCGCAGCCGCGCGGTGTAGGTGCCCTCATCGATCACCAACTCGCCCAGGTGCACCTTGCCGACGGACTCCTGGTCGGCCGCGCCGCCACGACGGCCGACCAGCAGCCGCAACCGGGCGTCGATCTCGGCGGGGCCCGTGGTGGGTAGCAGGATCTCGTCGAGCCCCCATTCGACGTTGACCGCCACCAGCCCCCCCTCGTTGACCACGGCGACGACGGGCACCGAGGTGCCCGTGCTGCCCAGGAGGCGGCACAGTCCGCGCGCGGCCGCCAAGTCGGTGCGCGCATCGACGATCGCGACGTCCGCGGTCCCCGCCTCCAGCAGCGAGGACACCTCGGTGGGCGCCGAGCGCACGGTGTGCGGCAGCAGGGCTAGTGAGGGCAGGACGGACTCGGGGTGCGGGTCGACGGTCAGTAGCAATAGATCCAACGGGTCCTCCAACATGCCCCTGGCAACCGCGGTGCGGCCGGGTCGGCGGCGACGACGACACCTCGGTCACAGCCCAGATTCACGGCCGACACGCGGCCGTTACGGGCCGGCGATCGTCCCACGATAGCGTGCCACCTGCCCTTTAGCCGCGCTGAGCGGAGACCGCCGCGGCCCATGGGCCAGAATGACCGGGTGCGCAGGCTGCTGATCGGGCTCGTCGCGACCGTCACGTCGCTGGTCGTGGCCGTCGTCGGCGTCGACTTCGGCAGCGCCATCTACGCCGAGTACCGCTGGGCGCGCAGCATCCGTACCGCCAATGACCTGGCCTTCGACCCGTGGGTGGGCATCCTCGGCTTCCCGTTCGTGCGGCAGGCCGCCGATCACCACTTCCGCGAGGTCGAGGTGCGCGCGCAGGGCGTGCCGCATCCGGTGGTGGGGAAGGTCTCACTCGAGGCCACCATGCACGACGTCGACGTGGCGGCGACGTCGTGGCTGGTGCGGCCCGACGCGGTGCTGCCGGTCGGCAAGCTGGAGAGCCGCATCATCGTCGACTCCACGCACCTGGGCCGCTACATGGGCATCAAGGACCTGCTCGTCGAGGCGCCCTCCCGGGAGACCAACGACGCCACCGGCGGCACCACGGAGTCCGGCATCTCCGACAGCAAGGGCCTCGTCTTCACCGGGACGCCGACGGCGTCGGGTTTTCGCGAGAAGGTGAGCATCGCGGTGGACCTCAGCATCGTCGGGGACGACCAGACCACCGTCGTGCTGACCCCGCGCGCGGTGCTCACCGGCCCGAACACCGCCGACACCGAGGTGCCCGAGGCGTCGCGCGGGGCGGTGTTCGACGCGTTCCGGGCCACGCTGCCCGGGATGCGGTTGCCGTTCGGCATCGCCCCCACCAGCGGCGGCGCCCGCGGGTCGGACATCATCGTGGAGGGCATCGCCGACGGCGTCACCGTGCCGCTGGACGGGCTCGACGCGCGATGAGCAGACTGGACCCATGAGTTCGTCGGTCGTGGTCGTCGTGGTGGTGCTGGTGGCCGCGCTGGGGGTGGCCTACGTCGTGGGCAAGCTGCTGACGCTGCGCAAGGGCATGATCCGCGACGCGGCCAAGGCCGCCGACGTCGACACCTCGGACCTGGGGCTGTCACGTACCGGACCGACCGTGCTGCACTTCACCGCGCCGTGGTGCGGGCCGTGCGCGGCCGTGCGGCGCGTCATCGAGCAGGTGTGCGCGGACCTGCCCGCGGTCAGCCACGTGGAGATCGACATCGACGCCAATCCGGAGGCGGCGAAACGGCTTTCGGTGATGTCGCTGCCCACGACCATCGTGTTCGGCGCCGACGGGCGCCCCCGCTTCCGCATCAACGACGTGCCGAAGGCCGCTGACCTGCGCTCTGCGCTGGAACCGCTGTTGGCCTGACGGGGCCGCCTTTGGGTAAGCTCTTGGGCGTGTCAGCCCGCCTCGAGCCCACGCTCACCAAGCGCCGCACGGTCGATCTGTGCCGCGTCGCGGGTTGTTGCTGTTGTTGTCGTAGCTGCTGAGTAGCGCGCGTCGCGAACGTGCCGCACTCCGAGCAGCGCCCCGTGGCGTGCCCACGATCCCCGACGACAGCAGGAGTTCTCCCGTGCACAACCAAGATCTCACCCACGCCCGCGTCGGCCGCGCACCGGATCAGGTCGACGTCCGCGGCCCCCGATTCACCGCGTGGGTGACCACCGCCGTCCTCGTCGCCGCCGTCGCGGTGTCCGCCGTCAGCAGTGCCGTAGCGGCCCTCCTGCTCGCTGCGCAGGCGGTGGTCTTCGCGGTCGGCGCCGTGGCCGGACCGCGCAGGCATCCCTACGGCCGGGTGTTCGCCGCCGTCGTCGCCCCGCGGTTGGGGCCGGTCACCGAGCGTGAGCCCGTGCCGCCGCTGAGGTTCGCCCAGGCCGTCGGCCTCGTCTTCGCCGTGGCGGGGACGGCCGGGTTCGCCCTCGGCGTGCCCGCCCTCGGCCTGGGCGCGAGCGCGTTGGCCATCGTCGCCGCCTTCCTCAACGCCGCCTTCGGCATCTGCCTGGGCTGCCAGCTGTACCCGCTCGCCGCCCGCCTGCGGCGCGTGGCCGCACCATCGTCCTGACCGTGTAAACCCAAGCAATCGAAAGGAATTCGTCCATGGCACGTTCCGACGTCCTGGTCTCCGCCGAGTGGGCCGAGAACAATCTCGACGCCCCCAAGACCGTCTTCGTCGAGGTCGACGAGGACACCAGCGCCTACGAGGACGGGCACATCGCCGGCGCCGTCCGCCTGGACTGGAAGACCGAACTCCAGGATCAGGTCAAGCGCGACTTCGTCGACCAGCAGCAGTTCTCCAAGCTGCTGTCGGACAAGGGCATCGCCAACGACGACACCGTGATCCTCTACGGCGGCAACAACAACTGGTTCGCCGCTTACGCCTACTGGTACTTCAAGCTCTACGGCCACGAGGACGTCAAGCTGCTCGACGGCGGCCGCAAGAAGTGGGAACTCGACGGTCGCCCGCTGACCACCGAGGTGCCCCAACGGGCGGCCACGTCGTACACGGCCGCGGCCCCGAACAACGACATCCGCGCCTTCCGCGACGAGGTCATCGCCGCCATCGGCGAGAAGAACCTGGTCGACGTGCGCTCCCCCGACGAGTTCTCCGGCAAGATCCTCGCCCCCGCGCACCTGCCGCAGGAGCAGAGCCAACGCGCCGGCCACATCCCCAGCGCCATCAACGTGCCCTGGAGCAAGGCCGCCAACGAGGACGGCACCTTCAAGTCCGACGAGGACCTCGCCAAGCTCTATGCCGAGGCCGGCCTCGACGGCACCAAGGAGACCATCGCCTACTGCCGCATCGGGGAGCGCTCGTCGCACACCTGGTTCGTGCTGCAGGAGCTGTTGGGCCACCAGAACGTCAAGAACTACGACGGTAGTTGGACGGAATACGGCTCCCTGGTGGGGGCCCCGATCGAGTTGGGAAAGTGATATGTGCTCAGCCCCCAAGCAAGGACTGACGTTGCCCGCGGGCGTCGACCTGGAGAAGGAGACGGTCATCACCGGCCGTGTCGTCGACGGGTCGGGCCAGACGGTCGGCGGCGCGTTCGTCCGTCTGCTGGACGCCAGCGACGAGTTCACGGCCGAGGTCGTGGCGTCGGCGACCGGTGACTTCCGCTTCTTCGCCGCCCCCGGAACGTGGACGCTGCGCGCGCTGTCGAAGGTCGGCAACGGCGACGTCACCGTGGCCCCCTCGGGCGCGGGCATCCACGAGGTCGACGTCAAGGTCGCCTGAGTCCGACGCTGCCGGGTTTCGCCCCGCGAGCGTGCGGATCCGCACGGCAATACGCCGTCGGAGTGACATTTCCCGCACGCTCGCAGGGCGGACCCGTGCGGTCGGACGTCGACCGACGTCTTAGACTGACACCGTGGTCCTGTTCTTCGAGATCCTCCTGGTCGTGGCCGTCGTGGTGATCACGTGGTTCGCGGTCTACGCGCTGTACCGGCTGATCACCGACGAGGCGTGACCTCCGAGTCGTCGCCGGGCGGTGTGACGCCCGGATCCGGTGATCGTGCGGTCGCTGCGGCGGCGGCGCGCGCCAAGGAGACCGCGGCGCGCAACGTGCCGGCCTTCGCCGACCTTCCCGTGCCCGCCGATACCGCCAACCTGCGGGAGGGTGTGCACTTCAACGACGCGCTGCTGGCCCTGCTGCCGCTGGTCGGAGTGTGGCGCGGCGAGGGCGAGGGCCGCGGCGACGACGGCGACTATCACTTCGGCCAGCAGATCGTGGTGTCTCACGACGGGGGCGAATACCTCAACTGGGAATCGCGGTCGTGGCGGTTGTCCGCCGACGGCGACTACCTCGGCCCGGACCTGCGCGAGACCGGCTACTGGCGCTTCGTGAACGACCCCGCCGATCCCGCCGAGACGCAGGCCATCGAGGTCATGCTGGCGCACTCCGCCGGGTTCGTCGAACTCTTCTACGGGACGCCGCTGAACCAGGCGTCGTGGGAGCTGGCCACCGACGCCCTCGCGCGCAGCAAGTCGGGCGTGCTGGTCGGCGGCGCGAAGCGGTTGTACGGCATCGTCGAGGGCGGTGACCTCGCCTACGTCGAGGAGCGCGTCGACGCCGACGGCGGTCTGGTGCCGCACCTGTCGGCGCGGCTGGCCCGGTTCATCGGCTAGTGCGCCGACTCCTGCTCGCGGCCGCGGCGGCCACCCTGATGGCCGGCTGCGCGTCCACGCCGACGCCGCAGCCAGATCCCACCCCGGCCCCCTCGGGCCACGGCTCGTACGCCGAATGCCTCGCGCACCACGGTGTCGCCACTCCCCCGGCCGGACCGGGCGCACCCGCCGGCGTCGACGAGCAGACCTGGACGCAGGCCCGCCAGGCCTGCGCGGAGTTCGCGCCGGGACCCGCCGCCTGACTCAGGCGAAGATGCGCGCCAGGAACGGCGTGGAGTCCGCCATCGACGCCAGCACCGTGCCCCCGTGGTCCTCGTCGGGATAGACGTGCAGTTCGACGGGCTGACCCTGCGCACGCATGGCGTCGGCGAGCCGCAGCGACGACGTCGGCGGGACGTCGCGGTCCTGCATGCCGACGCCCAGGAAGACCGGTCGGTCGTAGCCACTCGTCGGGATGCCCATGTAGTTCGCCAGCGCCGCGTCGACGCCGGGCAGCGATGCCAGCGGCGCGCCGAAGAAGTCCCGGGGCGACTCGTCCTGCAGCGCGGTGTCGAGACTGGCCAGACACATCGTCGCGGCGTCGTCGGCGGCCTTCCTGCCTGCGGGGCTCAGCACCGAGTTCACGTCGAGGTCGGGGCGGGCGTCGCGGAAGGCGGCCAGGATGTAGGCGGAGTAGGCGTTGGCCTTGGACCCGAGGCCGGGTGGCAGCGTCATGTCGGGTCCGGCCTTGGCCACCAGCTCCTCGATGAACGCGGGGGTGCCGGTGGCCACGGCGCCGCGGTAGTCCAGCCCCGTGCCGGCGCTGAACTGCGTGGCATAGCGCGCGGCCGCGACGGCGCCGGCCCCGCCCTGGGACTGTCCGACGACGGCCCAGCGAGGCGACAGGGGGACGTCGAGGTGGTGGGCGGCCACCACGGAGTCGACGATGCCGTGCGCGGTGGTGACCGTGCCGAGGTAGCTCATCAACCCCGGCGTGCCCAGCCCGGTGTAGTCGCTGGCGACCACCGCGTAACCCTGATCGAGCCAGTGGTCGAGGTATTCGACGTCACGGTCGCTGCGGGGGTGCGCCGACGGCGTGCAGTCGTCGCCGAGGCCGACGGTCCCGTGCGCCCAGGCGACGACGGGCCACCCGCCCTCGGGGGCGACCCCGGCGGGGACGAACACGGCGGCGGTGCTGACGGCGGGCTGGTCGCGCACGTTGGTGGTGGCGTAGAGGATCCGGTAGGCGGCCGCCGCCGAGGGCAGGCTCAGCGCGGGGGCCAGCGGGACGTCGTCGACGAGGCCGCCGGGAGCCGGGATCCTGCCGGCGTAGGTGCCGGCGTCCAGGCCGGACCAGTCGGGCGCGGCGGCCACGGCGGGCGGTGCGGCGACGAGGGCCAGCAGGGCGGTCAGGACGAGCAGGACGATTCGACGCACGGGTCGACCCTACTGAGTCGATCCTGCTGAAGAACGGAAGCGGCCCCCGAGCCGTGGTTCCCTGGTCGGACGGACCGGGGGGCTCGGGGGCCGGGTGACTGCCGGGAATTCGCCAGCGCGCGCAGTGTCTCGCTGCACTCGGGACGCGTACGTCCCAGCCACGAATACCCTGGTGCTGCTAGCGGGCAGCCACCTCACATGTCCTTTGGTGAATCAATTTGTCGGACCACCTCCTTCCCTGTGTACGAGCGACCGTACTCCCGAATCCAGAGGCCGACAACCGATTATCCGATCGCGGCGGCCACCAGCGCCGACACGTCGGCGTCCTGGGGGGCCGCGGCCAACCCCACACCGTCGAGCGTGTGCACGCGCGCGGCCAGCGTCACGCTCGACAGCAACCAAACACCTTGTGCCGCACGCAGGTCGGCCACCGTCAGCCAGCCATGCTCGCAGCGCCAGCCGGCACGCGACGCCGCGTCGTACAGGGCGTCCACCGTGGTTCCGGGTAGCACGGGCGCCGCGGGCGGCGGTGTCAGCAGGACGCCCGGCTCCGGCGAGATCACCACCGAGGCGCGCGCGCCCTCGAGGACGAAGCCGTCCGACGACACCAGCACGGCGTCGGCCGCGCCGCACGCGGCGGCGTACCGCTGGGCGGCGGTGAACAGCGCGTAGGAAACCGACTTCACGCTCGACAGCGACCACGGCGGCACCGGCGCGTCCCGCGCCGGCAGCCCCCGATCGACGGTCACCGCGGCCACACCGTCGCGACGGGCGGCGCCGACGCGCTGGGGTACCGCCGACAGCGTGACGAACCCGGCGACCGCGTCGCCGCCGCGGCGGCCGTAGAGCAGCCGCAGCATGCCCTCGGCGTCGGTCCAGCCGGTCAGGGCCG
>NZ_JBYVYK010000067.1:0-25321 GCF_058148405.1 Mycobacterium sp. DHQP2018-32-09
CGGGAGCGCCTGCTGCGCCGGCAGCACCGGCCGCACCGCCGCCGGCGGCAGCACCGCCACCGCCGCCTGCCGTGGCAGCACCCGGCAGCGCGCTGAGCGCGGCAGACGGCAGCCCGAGTGGCACACCACCGGCCGAAGGAGGTGCGATCATCGGCACGCTGATGCTCGGGATCCCGATCCCGGGGATGCCGCCCAGCGCCCCGCTACCGGGAATTCCGGCAATCGTCTGCGCGGCCGCGGGAGCGCCACCGGCGACACCGCTGGAGGTCTCGACCGTGGCTGCAGCGGGAACCTGGACCGCGGCGGGCACCCCTGCCTCGACGGCACCACCGGCAGGCACACCGCCGACGTTCACCTCGGCACCGGGTAGCGACGCGGCGACGGGTGCACCACCACCGGTCGCACCACCACCTGCTGCGGGCGCACCACCACCGGCCGCTCCGCCGCCGGGCGCCCCGCCACCGGCAACGCCGCCCGCGGGCGCGCCACCACCAGCTCCGCCACCGACCGGCGCGCCTCCCCCGGCACCACCGCCGGCGGGAACTCCACCACCGACGGGCACACCGCCACCTCCTGGGGCGCCACCACCCACGGGAACACCGCCACCACCCGGGGCGCCACCACCCACGGGAACACCGCCACCACCCGGGGCACCCCCACCGACCGGTGCGCCACCAGCAGCGGGGGCACCGCCACCTCCGGGGACCGCGGCAAGGCCATCCGCGGGCACCACGGCCGCGGGTGCCGCACCCGATGCACCGTCGATCGGAGCGCCGACGGGAGGGGCGACGGCCGCGGCGTCCTGCACCAGACCTGCCTCGGCTCCGGCGCCGGTGCCGCTTCCGGCTCCGGCGCCACCGCCCGTACCTGCGGCGCCGTTGGCGGCACCACCACCGGCGTTGCCCGCGGCATCGGCCACGGCGGCCATGTCCTGAATCGCACCAACCGCGGGTCCACCTGCACCGCCGGCTCCGGCACCGCCACCAGCTCCGGCACCACCAGCACCGCCAGCACCGGCACCACCAGCACCGGCACCACCCGCGCCACCAGCGCCAGCTCCGGCACCACCCGCGCCACCAGCGCCAGCTCCGGCACCACCCGCACCACCGGCTCCGGCACCACCAGCACCGGCACCACCCGCGCCACCGGCTCCGGCACCGGCGGCTCCCGCACCACCAGCTCCACCAGCGCCCGCACCACCAGCTCCACCAGCGCCCGCACCACCAGCTCCAGCAGCGCCCGCACCACCAGCCCCGGCACCACCGCCGGCACCACCAGCGGCACCGCTGGCCGCCGATGCCGCGCTCGACGCCGGGGGGACCACGACGGAGTTCGGCGGTGCACCGGCGCCGGTCAAGATCGACGTCGCGCTCTGCAGGGCCCCCGGCACGTTGGCCGGCGTGGAAGAGAGGGTTTGCATCATGCCCGCGCACGGCACGCCGCCCGATCCGCCCGCCGACTGATTGGCCGGCGCGGCCATGCCCACCGAACCCGGCAGCACGATTGGCCACCACATGGCGGTGATCGCAATAGCGCTCATCGTGAGGCGCTTGCTCGTCGGTGACATCTGTCCTCCAGCTCGTTGGACCCTGTGGTCACGCTGAAGGTACGGCCGACTCATTTTTTGACTCGGAAGGCAATATCGAGGTTTATCGATCCGTTGCGAAGGCGATCCGGCTCCGTGACAGGACCGCCACGCGCCGGTAGCACTCGACGCGGCCGAAAATCATCCAAAAATGGCCCTGAACTGGGATTACTACCCTTTCACCAACTGCAGCAGGCGGAACACGCCGCGGCACTACGCTGAGGGCGTGTCCGATCTCGTACTGACGCGGGTCGACGACCGCGTCGCCGTCATCACCGTCAACGACCCCGAACGGCGCAACGCCGTCACCGCCGACAGCTCGGCCGCACTGCGCGCTGCCGTCGAATCCGCCGAAGCCGACCCGGACGTGCACGCCATCGTCGTCACCGGGGCAGGCAAGGCGTTTTGCGCGGGAGCCGACCTGACGGCGCTGGGCTCGGCCACCGAAACGGGCCTGCGGGTGATCTACGACGGCTTCCTGGCCGTCGCCCAGTGCTCGCTGCCGACCATCGCAGCCGTGAACGGCCCGGCGGTCGGCGCCGGATTGAACCTGGCCCTCGCCGCCGACGTCCGGATCGCCGGGCCGGATGCCCTCTTCGACCCACGGTTCCAGAAGCTGGGCATCCACCCCGGCGGCGGTGCGACGTGGATGCTGCAACGCGCCGCGGGTGTCGAAGTAGCCCGTGCTGCCTTGCTTTTCGGGATGCGCTTCGACGCCGACGCCGCCGTGCGCCACGGACTGGCGCTCGAGGTTGCCGCCGACCCGGTAGCCGCCGCGCTCCGCTTGGCGGCTGGGCCCGCGTCCGCGCCCCGCGACGTCGTGATCGCCACGAAGGCGTCGATGCGCGCCACCGCCAACCCAGGAGTCGTGGACCTCGAGCAGCACCGCATGGCGGTCGACGTCGAGATCGGCCCGCAGGCGGCGTCCATCGAATCACCGGAATTCGCAGCGCGATTGGCAGCAGCGAAGAAGCGCTGAGTCGTCAGGCCCCAGGACGGGGAGCCAAGGCGACGATGCGCTCGGCACGCCGCAGCACCGGCGCGTCCACCATCAGGCCCTCGAACGCGAAGACGCCACGCTCGGCGCTCGCCGCCGCCAACACGCGCCGCGCCCAATCAGCCTGCGCCACACTGGGAGTGTAGGCATCGCGGATGACGGTGACCTGTGTCGGATGGATGGCCACCTTGGCGTCGAAGCCGACCGCGACGGCGTCGTCGCTCTCGGCGCGCAGGCCGTCGAGGTCCTTAATGTCGAGATACACCGAATCCAGGGCCAGCTTGCCGTAGGCCTTGGCCGCCAGCAGCGTCTGCGAGCGCACGTGCCGCGCGACGTCGCGGTAGCTGCCGTCGGGCCACCGATTGGCGGTGCCACCCGTGGCGGCGAACAGGTCCTCGGCGCCCCACATCACGGCGTAGGCGTTGCCTGCGCGGGCGACGTCGGCCACGGCCAGCGCACCCATCGGCGTCTCGACCAGCACCACGACGTTCAGAGGGGCCAGCGCGGTGACTTGCTCGGCGGACTCCGTCTTGGCGAGCATCACGGTCGCGTAGTCGGTGCGCAGGAGCACGTCCAGGTCTGCCGCATGGTCGGCCGTACCCGCGGGGTTGATCCGCACGACCGTGCGGCCAGGGTCGAGCGGCGCCTCGAGCAGTGCCGCCCTCGCGGCCTCCCGATCCTTGGCGGCCACCCCGTCCTCCAGATCGAGGATGACGACATCGGCTGCCGCGGCGGCCTTCTCGAAACGCTCGGGACGGTCGGCGGGGCAGAACAACCAGCCCGGACCTGGAGTGTGAAGCGCCATCAGGACACCGGCCGCGTGCGCACCATGGTCTTGCGCGTTGCGGTGACGACGACGTCGCCGTGTTGATTGCGCCCGACGTGCTGCAGGGTCACGATGCCCTCCCCCGGCCGGCTCTTCGACACCCGCTTGTCGACGACCTCCGTCTCGGCGTAGAGGGTGTCACCGTGGAACAGCGGCTTCGGGAAGGCCACCTCGCCGAAGCCCAGATTGCCGACGATGGTCCCCTGCGTGAGCTGGGCGACGGACAGCCCGACGAGCGTCGACAGCGTGAACATCGAGTTCACCAGCCGCTGATGAAACGGCGGCTGCGCGTCGGCGAACGCCGCATCCAGGTGCAGCGCTTGGGTATTCATCGTCAGCGTGGTGAACAGCACGTTGTCCGCCTCGGTGATCGTCCGACCCGGGCGGTGCTCGTAACGCACCCCGGTCTCGAACTCCTCGAACCACAGGCCGCGCTGCACCACCACCTTCGACGGTGTCGCGTCGTCGGTCACAGACCGGCCTCCCTGGCGATGAGCATCAGCTGCACCTCGGTGGTGCCCTCGCCGATCTCGAGGATCTTGCTGTCGCGGTAGTGCCGGGCCACGGTGTACTCGTTCATGAAGCCGTAACCGCCGAACACCTGCGTGGCATCGCGCGCATTGTCCATGGCCGCCTCGCTGGCCACCAGCTTGGCGACGGCCGCAGCCTTCTTGAAGGGCTTGCCGGACAGCATGAGTGCGGCGGCGTCGTAGTAGGCGGCCCGCGCCGCGTGTGCCCGGGCCTCCATCCGGGCGATCTTGAACGCGATCGCCTGATACCTCCCGATGGCGGCACCGAAGGCCTCGCGCTGCTTGGCGTAACGCACGCACTCGTCGACGCATCCCTGCGCAACGCCGACAGACAACGCGGCGATGGCGATGCGTCCCTCGTCGAGGATCCGCAGGAAGTTCGCATAGCCACGACCGCGCTGTCCGAGCAGGTTCGCCGCGGGTACCCGTACGTCGTCGAAGCTCAACGGGTGCGTGTCCGAGGCGTTCCAGCCCACCTTGTCGTAGGCAGGTTCTGCCGTGAAGCCGGTGGTCGGAACCGGCACCAGGATGGTCGAGATCTCCTTCTTGCCCGCGACGTCCCCGGTGACCGCGGTGACGGTCACCAACTTCGTGATGTCGG
The DNA here is from genome assembly GCF_058148405.1 of Mycobacterium sp. DHQP2018-32-09. Classification (NCBI taxonomy): domain Bacteria; kingdom Bacillati; phylum Actinomycetota; class Actinomycetes; order Mycobacteriales; family Mycobacteriaceae; genus Mycobacterium; species Mycobacterium sp. DHQP2018-32-09. The sequence goes on from NZ_JBYVYK010000067.1 coordinate 4,540, forward strand.
TTCCCGAGTTCGTGATGAACTGCTTGGAACCGTTGATCACCCAGTGGTCGCCGTCGAGCCGCGCCGTGGTCTTGGTGGCCCCGGCGTCGGTACCGCCACCGGCCTCGGTGAGACCGAAGGCACCCAGCGCCTTGCCCGACGCCAGCAACGGCAGCCACTCCCGGCGTTGTTCGTCGGAACCGAAGCGGTACACGGGCATCGCTCCCAGCGAGACGCCCGCCTCGAGGGTGATGGCCACGCTCTGGTCCACCTTTCCCAGTTCCTCGAGGGCCAGGCAGAGCGCGAAGTAGTCGCCCCCCATGCCGCCGTACTCCTCGGGGAACGGGAGACCGAACAGCCCCATGTCGGCCATGCCGTCGACCACCTCGTAGGGGAACGAGTGCTCCTTGTCGTGCTTGGCCGCGACGGGTGCCACGACCGTCTGGGCGAACTCGCGCACCGTCTTGGCCAGATCGGCGTAGTGGTCCGGCAGGGTCCCGGTGGACAGGAAGTCACTCATGCGTGGTCGGCTCCGCTTCTCGCTGATCGGTCATTGTCGGACTCCTTGGTGGACGCAGTGATTCGGGCCAAGGGCTGACCCACCTTGACCTGGTCGCCGACGGCGACGAGCAGTGCGACGGTGCCGTCGACGGGGGCCGACAGCGCATGTTCCATCTTCATGGCCTCGACGGTGACGACGACGCCGCCCGCGCTGACGACCGTCCCGTCCTCGACCCCGATGGCGACCACGGACCCCGGCATGGGGCTGCACAGCTCGGCGTCGCCGGCATGCTCGTCGTCGGGGCGCACCGGCGCTTCGCGCACCTCCTCGGTCTGGACCACGTGGCCGTCGCCTGCCAGCCAGACGACGCCGGCACGCTCGGCCGCGACGTAGGACGTCCGCACCCCGTCCACGGTGACCAGCAGGCGGCGTCCGTCGAGGGAGGCCGTCACGGCATGCGCGTCCCCGTCCTCGATCCACGCCGACGCGTCCCCGGGAACCCCGGTCACCGACACGTGCTCGACGCGCCCGCCGGCACGCAACCGCACGGTCGTGGCCGCATGCGTTCCGGTGCGCCAGCCGGAAGGCCGCGTCCACGGGTCGTCACTCGCCGCCTCCCAGCGAGCCAGCCAGCGGTAGGCGGCGGCGGCGATCAGCTCGCGATCGCCCGCGGCGTGGGGCACGTAGTCCGGGAGCCGTCGGTCGAGCAGACCGGTGTCGAGATGCCCGGCGGCGACGTCCGAGTCGGCGAGCAGGAACCGTAGGAAGTCGACGTTGGTGGTGACACCGAGCACCGCGGTGTCGGCCAGGGCTCGATCGAGTGCCGCCAGCGCGGCGGGGCGATCCTGGGCGTGGACGATCACCTTCGCCAGCATCGGGTCGTAGTCACTGCCCACCACCGTCCCCGGCTGGATGCCGGAATCCGTGCGTGCGTCTGGACTTTCGACGACGTCGAGGACGGTGCCGCCGGTGGGCAGGAAGCCCGTGCCGGGGTCCTCGGCGTAGACGCGCGCCTCGATGGCGTGCCCCGTCATCCGGACGTCGTCCTGCGTCACCCCCAACGCGTGGCCGGCGGCCACCCGCACCTGCAATTCGACCAAGTCCACGCCGGTGACCTCTTCGGTGACCGGGTGTTCGACCTGCAGGCGCGTGTTCATCTCCATGAAGAAGAACTCGTCCGGCCGGTCCGCGGAGACGATGAACTCCACGGTGCCCGCGCCGGCGTAGTCGACACTTCGGGCGGTGGCGCATGCCGCGGCGCCGATGCGTTCCCGGGTGGCGGCATCGAGCAGCGGTGACGGCGCCTCCTCGATGACCTTTTGGTGTCGGCGCTGCAGGCTGCATTCGCGTTCGCCGAAGTGCACGACGTTGCCGTGTCCGTCCGCGACCACCTGCACCTCGACGTGCCTGGGGCGCTGCACGAATCGCTCGAGGAACAGCGTGTCGTCACCGAAGGCCGCTGCCGCTTCACGCCGGGCCGACACCAGGGCGGCGGGCAGCCCGGCGGCGTCGTGCACGACGCGCATGCCCTTCCCGCCACCGCCCGCCGAGGGCTTGACCAGCACCGGGTACCCGACCTCGGTGGCCCCGGCGATCAGATCGTCGTCGGTGAGCCCGGGCCGGGAGATGCCCGGCACCACCGGCACCCCGAATGCCGACACCGTGGCCTTGGCGGTGATCTTGTCGCCCATGGTCCGGATGGCCGCTGCTGGCGGTCCGATGAAGACCACCCCGGCGCGCTCCAGCGCGTCGGCGAAAGCCGCGTTCTCCGAGAGGAACCCGTACCCCGGGTGCACGGCCTGGGCACCGGTGCGGGCGACGGCGTCCAGTACGGCGTCGATCGACAGATAGCTCTGCCTGGCAGGTGCGGGTCCCAGTCGCACCGCCGCGTCGGCCTCGGCGACGTGGCGGGCGCCGGCGTCGGCGTCGCTGTAGACGGCCACCGAGCGGATGCCCATGGTGCGCAGGGTGCGGATGACCCGCACGGCGATCTCGCCGCGGTTGGCGATCAAAATCGTGTCGAACACGTTCCTCACATCCTGAACACGCCGTAGGACACCGGCTCCAGCGGAGCCTGTGCGACCACCGAAAGCGCAAGTCCGACGACGGTTCTCGTGTCGGCGGGGTCGATCACGCCGTCGTCCCAGAGGCGGGCCGTCGAGTAGTACGGGTTGCCCTGCCGCTCGTACTGCTCCCGGATCGGCGCCTTGAACGCCTCCTCCTCGTCGGCGGTCATGTCGCCGCGGACCGTCGCGAGTACCGACGCGGCCTGTTCGCCGCCCATCACCGAGATGCGCGCATTGGGCCACATCCACAGGAAGCGCGGCGAATAGGCTCGGCCGCACATCGAATAGTTGCCTGCCCCATACGATCCGCCGATCACCACCGTCAGCTTCGGCACCCGGGCACAAGCCACCGCGGTCACCATCTTGGCGCCGTGCTTGGCGATGCCGCCCGCCTCGTAGTCGCGCCCCACCATGAAGCCCGCGATGTTCTGCAGGAACAGCAGAGGCACCGAACGCTTGTCGCACAGTTCGATGAAGTGCGCACCCTTGAGGGCGGACTCCCCGAACAGCACCCCGTTGTTGGCGACGATGCCGACGGGATGCCCGTGGATGCGGGCAAAGCCGGTGACGAGGGTGGTCCCGTATTCGGCCTTGAACTCGGTGAAGTCGCCGCCGTCGACGATGCGCATCACCACCTCGTGGACGTCGTAGGGCACCCGGGAGTCGGTGGGTACGACGTCGTACAGCTCGTGCTGGTCGGCAACGGGGTCGACGGTGGGGACGACGGTCCACGGCGTGGCCGTCCGCGGGCCGAGGGTCGCGACGATGTCGCGCACGATCCGCAGCGCGTCTCGGTCGTCGTGGGCCAGATGGTCGGCGACACCGGACACCTTGGCGTGCAGGTCGCCGCCGCCGAGGTCCTCGGCGCTGACGATCTCGCCGGTCGCGGCCTTCACCAACGGCGGGCCACCGAGGAAGATCGTGCCCTGGTTGCGCACGATGACGGCCTCGTCGCTCATCGCGGGCACGTAGGCGCCGCCCGCGGTGCAGGATCCGAGGACCGCGGCGATCTGGGGGATGCCCTGGGCGCTGAGGTTGGCCTGATTGAAGAAGATACGACCGAAGTGCTCCCGGTCGGGGAACACCTCGTCCTGACGCGGCAGGAACGCTCCCCCGGAGTCGACCAGGTAGAGGCATGGCAGCCGATTCTGGCCGGCGATCTCCTGCGCGCGCAGGTGTTTCTTCACCGTGATCGGATAGTAGGTGCCGCCCTTGACCGTGGCGTCGTTGGCGACGACCATGCACTCCCGCCCGGAGACCCTGCCGATCCCGGTGATGATTCCCGCGCCGGGGCACTCGTCGCCGTACATTCCGTCTGCCGCGAGCGGGGCGATCTCCAGGAAGGGCGAGCCGGGATCCAGCAGCCCGTCGACGCGATCCCGCGGCAGCAGCTTCCCGCGGCCGACGTGCCGCTCCCTGGCGCGTTCCGGGCCGCCGCGCGCGGCGGTGGCCAGTTTGGCGCGCAGTTCCTCGACCAGCGCGCGATGCTGGTCGGAATGGTTGGGCCGCGTCGGCATCCGAGAGACTCGCTTCAGTTGAGTTAATGACGACTAACTGATGGTATGTTAGTCGCCATTAACCCGACTGTCCATGCCCCGGGAGGTGAGCCGATGGCGAAGACCGGTGCCGCCGAAACGCCCGCCGAGACCCGGCGCAGCAAGGCCAAGTCCGATCGCCGAGACCAGATCGTCGCCGCCGCCGAACGACTCGTCGCCGAGCGCGGCTATCTCGCGGTTCGTCTCGAGGACATCGGCGCGGCCGCCGGTGTCAGCGGCCCCGCCATCTACCGGCACTTCGCGAACAAGGAAGCCTTGCTCGTCGAGATCCTCGTCGGGATCAGCACCCGACTGCTCGACGGCGCGCGGGGCGTCGTCGAGCAGGCCGCCGATCCGGCGACGACCGTCGAGGCGTTGATCGACTTCCACCTGGACTTCGCCCTCGGCGAGTCGGACCTGATCCGCATCCAGGACCGCGACCTGGGCCACCTACCCGCCTCAGCCAGGCGACAGGTACGCCGGGCGCAACGGCAATACGTGGAGATCTGGGTCGAGGCGCTGCGCCGCCGCGACCCCAGCCTGGCCGACGACGACGCGAGGTTGATGGCCCACGCCAGCTTCGGACTGATCAACTCGACGCCGCACAGCGTACGCACGACCACGCCGCCACCCTCGTCGCGCCACATGCTGCGCGCGATGACGGTGGCGGCGTTGTCGGCTCGCCGCGAGGACTAGTACCAGACGCGCCTACCGCCGACGGCGTGGCCCATGGCGCCGAGCAACCAGAACACGGCACCGATGACCAGGGCGACGACGCCGACGTACGTGAGAATCGGCACGCCGAAGATCAGTCCCAGGATGAGCAGGATGGCTCCGATGGCGATCATGATGACTTCCTTTCCCGTGGTGGGCGCGCGGCGCCCGGTGACGCCGGTTACTGGCTGGGCTGCGGCAGCTTGCAGTCAGTGACCTTGGGATTGACTCCCGCGTAGTTGAGCGGCCCAGCCACCACCGTCAATGCAATGGTTCCCGCTGTGCCGCAGTTGTTTTCGCTGGTCTCGAAGTAGCCGCGCTGGTAGGTCGCGACCACGCCGATCAAGAGCCAGACGAGTACGATGACGCCGAGAATTCCGCCACCTCGCATTGCAGGCCTCCGTCCCTCGAGCGCCTCCGTGACGCGTGATCTTGGCTTACCCCGGCGAAAATTGGGCTAAACGCAGCGCAGCCGGGCAAGCCGACCACGCTCGGCAGGCGATGCCGCGCCACGCCGCGCGGGTACCGTGTGGCACATGAGGTGGGCATGACAGGGTCTTCACGACGCGACGAGTCTGCACGGCACGACGGGCACGAACCGCCGACCCAGCAGGCGCCCTACGGTCAGCCCGGTCACGCCGACCCGGCCTACGCGAACCAGGCGCCCTACGACCCGTCACGTCAGCTGCCGTACCAGGCGCCGGTGCCACCCACCGAGCAGTTCCCCGCCTACTCGCCGTACGGTCAGCAGCCGCCGCCCAACGCCCCCTACACCGGTCCGTACGGAACCCAGTACGTGCAGGGCGGACCACCTGAGCCACCCGAACCCGAGAAGCCGGGGCGAGCACTGTGGCTGTGGGCACTGGCGGCGCTGTCGGTGGTCATCGTCATCGGGCTGGTCATCGCGCTCGTCGTCGTCAACGGGTCGCAATCGCAGACCGTCGTCGCACCGCCCAACTCGCCGCCGGAACCGACGCTGCGCACCGCCCCCAGCACCTCGAGCCGCGCGCCCACCACCACGCGGACGCCGATCCCACTGCCGCCGACCGCCACCACCTCGCCGGGTCAGACGACCTCCCCCGGCGCTCCGGCCCCAGGAGGCACCGAGACCGTCGTCTACGACGTCGAGGGCGAGGGCCGCGCCATCAACATCACCTACATCGACACCGGCGGCGTCTTCCAGACCGAGTTCAACGTGATGCTGCCGTGGCGCAAGGAGGTCTCCCTGGCCGCGCCGGCGAAGGGGTCGGCCAGCGTCAGCATCATCAACGTCGGCCGCGACATCACGTGCTCGATCTCCGTGGACGACACCCTGGTGCAGCAACGCACCGGTTCAGGCCTGACGGTCTGCAGCCCGATCTGACGACGGCGTCCGCACCAGCAGCATCGCGACCAAGCCCAACACCAGCACCGTCACCAGCCCGCCCATGCCGGCACGATCGGTCCCGAAGACCGCGATGAACGTCGCGAACAGCCAGGGCGCCAGCGGCGTCGCCGCCCGTCCCGTCGTCGTGTAGAGGCCGAACGTCACGCCCTCCTTGCCCTCGGTGGTCAACCGCAGCATCTGGGTACGCGCCGACGACTGGGTGGGGCCGATGAACAAGCACAGCAGCAGGCCGCAGATCCAGAACGCCGTCGGCCCGTCGAGGGTCATCAGCAGGCCCGCGACCACGATCATCGACGTCAGCGAACCGACGATGACGGGCTTGGACCCCACGCGATCGTCGAGCATGCCGCCCAGCACGGCGCCGACGGCCGCCACCACGCAGGCGCACACGCCGAACAGCAGCACGTCGGCCTGTGAGACGCCGTAGACCGTGACGCCGAGCACGGCGCCGAAGGTGAACACGCCCGTCAGACCGTCACGGAAGATCGCGCTGGCCACCAGATAGAAGACGATGTTGCGGTCGCGCCGCCACTGATCGGTCAGCTCGGCCCACAGTTTGCGGTAGGCACCCAGCGGGCTCACGGTGGGCGGCGCGTCCTCGGGCGTGCCCCGCCCCCTGGCGAGCACCAGCGGAAGGGCGAAGAGCAGGAACCACGCCGCCGTCAGCAGCATGGCCGAGCGCACCGGCCAGCCGTCCTCGGCGGGGACGCCGAGCAGCCCCCGGGTGTCACCGTCGCCGGCGATGAGCCCGAGGTACACGATCAGCAGTAATGCCACGCTGCCGAAATAGCCTGCCGCCGCACCCATTCCGGAGATGCGGCCAGACGTGGCCGGTGTCGACAGCTCGCGCAGCATCGCGTTGTACGGCACGGTGGCGAGGTCACTGCAGGCCGCGGTACAGGTGAGCAGCGCCAGACCGGCCCACAGATAGTCGGGGTCGGCGCGGATCAGGCTCATCGACGCGGTCAGCGCCACCGCGACGCCCGTCAGCACCGTCAGCACGATGCGGCGGCGGTGCGCGGCGTCGACCCAGATGCCCGTCGCGGGCGCCAGGACGGCGACCACCAGCCCCGACACCGTCAGCGCCCGGCCCAACCACTCCGCCGGCGTCGTGGGACCCGACAGGCCGACGCCGACCTGCCCGGTGAGGTAGACCGAGAAGACGAAGGTCACGACGATGGCGTTCATCCCGGTGGCGCCCATGTCCCACAGCGCCCACGCAGCGACGCGCGACCGGCCGGGACTCGGCGACCCCGGACCGGGGCTGCTCATGCCTGCACTCTATTGGTCCCTACGATTGGCGCCATGTCCGTACCCGCTCCCCATCCCGACGCCCGCGCGGTCGTCACCGGCGCCTCGCAGAACATCGGCGAAGCGCTCGCCACGGAACTCGCTGCGCGCGGGCACAGCCTGATCGTGACGGCGCGCCGCGAGGACAAGCTGACCGATCTCGCGGCGCGGCTGACCGACCGCTACGGCGTCACCGTCGAGGTGCGCGCCCTCGACCTGACCGACCCCGCCGCGCGGGCGACGTTCTGCGACGAACTGTCGGGGCGCAACGTGTCCATCCTGTGCGCCAACGCCGGCACCGCCACCTTCGGCTCGATCGCCGACCTCGACCCTCAGGGCGAGCGCGACCAGGTGCAGCTCAACGTGCTCGGCGTGCACGACCTGGTGCTGGCCGTGCTGCCGAACATGGTGCGCAAGCGTGCCGGCGGCATCCTGATCTCGGGCTCGGCGGCCGGCAACTCCCCCATCCCCAACAACGCCACCTACGCCGCGTCCAAGGCCTTCGCCAACACCTTCAGCGAGTCACTGCGTGGCGAACTCAAGCCGCTGGGCATCCACGTGACGCTGCTGGCGCCCGGCCCGGTGCGCACCGAGCTGCCCGACCCCGACGACCAGTCGCTGGTGGAGAAGCTCATCCCGGACTTCCTGTGGATCGACACCGAGTACACCGCCAAGGTCTCGCTGGACGGTCTGAACGACAACAAGATGCGGGTGGTCCCCGGCGTCACGTCCAAGGCGATGTCGGTGGCCAGCGGCTACGCCCCGCGTGCGATCGTCACGCCCATCGTCGGCGCCGTCTACAAGAAGCTGGGCGGCAGCTAGTCCCCGCCGGCCCTGCGGCAGCTAGCGACGGCGGCGCCGTCCGGTGCCGAAGATGCTGCGGGTGATCTCGCGGCCGATCACCGTGCCCGCCGACCGCATCGCGCTCTTGAACGCCGGGCTGTCGATGACCTTCTCGAAGACGCTGGGCCCGGCCGGCTCGCCGCCCCAGGTCGTCGGCGGGGGCTCCCACGTACCCCCGGCAGGCGGCACGTACACCGGCGGGGGGAGGTCTCCGGCGGGCGGCGTCGGCGGCCCCGGGGGTGCGGGCGGTTCGGCGACGCGGGCGGTGAGGCGCTCGTAGGCCGACTCCCGGTCGATGGTCTGCCCGTACTCGGCCTGCAGCGCGGATGCCTTGGCGGCGGCCGAGATCGCGTCGGTGCCGATGGTGTCCATCAACGACCGCGGCGCCCGCATGCGCGTCCACGCCACCGGTGTCGGCGCACCGCGCTCCGAGAGCACGGTGACGACGGCCTCGCCGATGCCCAACGACGTCAGCGCCTCCTCGAGGTCGTAGACGTCGGTCTTGGGATAGGTGCGCACGGTCTTGGCCAGTGCCTTCTGGTCGTCGGGCGTGAAGGCGCGCAGGGCGTGCTGGATGCGCGCCCCGAGCTGTGAGAGCACCTCGTTGGGCACGTCGGTGGGCAGCTGGGTGCAGAAGAACACGCCGACCCCCTTGGAGCGGATGAGTTTCACCGTCTGCTCCACCTGGCCGAGGAACGCCTTGGACGCGTCGTCGAACAGCAGGTGCGCCTCGTCGAAGAAGAACACCAGGTTCGGCTGCTCGACGTCCCCCACCTCGGGCAGGGTGGTGAACAGATCGGCCAGCACCCACATCAGGAACGTCGAGAACAGCACGGGGCGCGCCGCGTCGGCCCCGAGTTCCAGCAGCGTGATGACGCCGCGGCCCTGCTCGTCGCGGCGCATCAGGTCCTTGGGCTCCAGTTCCGGCTCCCCGAAGAACGTGTCGCCGCCGTCGGCCTCCAGGTTGACCAGGGCGCGCAGGATGACCCCGGCCGTCGTGGTCGAGACGGCGCCGAGTTCCTTGAGGGCCGGCTTGCCTTCTGCGCTGGTGAGGTACTGGATGACCGCGCGCAAGTCCTTGAGGTCCAGCAGGGCGAGCCCCTGCTGGTCGGCCCAGTGGAAGATCAAGCCCAGCGTGGATTCCTGAGTGGCGTTGAGCCCCAACACCTTCGACAGCAAGATGGGCCCGAAGCTGGTGATCGTGGCACGGACCGGCACGCCGACGCCCGCGGTGCCGAGCGACAGGAATTCCACGGGGTAGGCGGTGGGGGCCCAGTCGTCACCGGTGTCGGTGGCGCGCTGGGTCGTCTTGTCGCTGGTGGCGCCGACGCAGGACAGGCCCGACAGGTCACCCTTGACGTCGGCCATGACCACCGGCACTCCAGCGGCCGACAGCTGTTCTGCCAGCACCTGCAGCGATTTGGTCTTGCCGGTGCCGGTCGCGCCGGCCACCAGTCCGTGACGGTTGACGGTGGCCAGCGGGATGCGCACGCGCGCAGCCGGGTCGACGACCCCGTCGACGACGACGCTGCCGAGTTCGAGCGCGGGGCCGGCTGCGGCGTAACCAGCGGCGATCTGACATGCGGGGGTGGCGGCCGGGTCAGCGGTCATGGGCAGAACCTACCCGGCCGACCTGCGCGGCGGCACGGCTCGCGACGACACCGTCGGAGCGACGGCATACCCTGGATCGCTGTGCGTGACGAACTGGTGTGGATCGACTGCGAGATGACGGGGCTGGACCTGGGGTCCGACCGGCTCATCGAGATCGCGGCTCTGGTCACCGACGCGGAACTCAACGTCCTGGGCGACGGCATCGACGTGGTGATCCACGCCGACGACGCGGCGCTCGACGGCATGGTCGAGGTGGTGGCGACGATGCACCGCAAGTCGGGGCTCACCGAGGAGGTGCGGACGTCGACCACCGACGTCGCGACGGCCGAGAAACTCGTCCTCGACTACGTGCGCGAGCACGTCAAGCAGGCCAAGACGGCGCCGCTGTGCGGCAACTCGATCGCCACCGACCGCGGGTTCATCGCACGCGACATGCCGGCCCTCGACGACTACCTGCACTACCGGATGATCGACGTCAGCTCGATCAAGGAGTTGTGCCGCCGCTGGTACCCGCGGATCTACTTCGGCCAGCCGGAGAAGGGGCTCGCCCATCGGGCGCTGGCCGACATCCACGAGTCCATCCGCGAGCTGAAGTACTACCGCCAGACCGCGTTCGTGGCGGCGCCCGGCCCGTCCACCAGCGACATCGCGGCGGTGGCCGCCGAACTCGGCCCGCCGAAGGACTCCGATTCGGCCGCGGGGCCCTCGACCGGTTAGTATCTACGTCGCTGCTCTCGCGAGTGGCAATGGTGGCTGTAGTTCAGTTGGTAGAGCACCAGGTTGTGATCCTGGCTGTCGCGGGTTCGAGTCCCGTCAGCCACCCGAGCAGGTGGGAGGGCCTTCGGGCCCTCCCACTTTTTCGTTGTCCGGGCGCGATTCGTGGAGTTTCCGTCGCGCTCACCGCGACGGAAACTCCACGAATCGCGCGTCAGACGTTGGCGTTCCCGGCCTTCCACTGGTCCCAGGGGATGTTCCAGTCCCCCAGCCCATCGGTGCCCGGCAGGACCGATCCCACGGTGTTGGACACCTCCACGATGTCGCCGCGCTTGGTGTTCTCGTAGAACCACTGCGCGTTGGACGTGCTGACGTTGAGGCATCCGTGGCTGACGTTGCTGTAGCCCTGACTGCCCACGGACCACGGCGCGCCGTGGACGTAGATGCCGCTGTAGGACATCTGGGTGGCGAAGTCCACCTCCGTGCGATACCCGTTGGGCGAGTTGGCCGGAACCCCATACGTCGACGAGTCCATCACCATGTGCGCCAACCGGTCACCCACGATGTAGACGCCGTTGTTGGTCGGCGTGCTGTTCTTGCCCATCGAGATGGGCATGGTCTTGACGATCTCGCCGTTGCGGCGGACGGTCAGCGTCTTGGTGGTGTCGTCGGCCGTCGCGATCAGCTGGTCACCGATCGTGAAGTGCGTCGTCACGTTCTCCTGGCCGAAGAGCCCGCCGCCCAGGTCCACGCCGTAGGTGTTCACCGCGACGTCGACGGTGGTGCCCGGCTTCCAGTACTCGGCGGGGCGCCAGCGCACCTCGCGGTTGTTGAGCCAGTAGAACGCGCCCTCCACCTTGGGATTGGTGGTCACGGTGATCGCCTTCTCGGCGGCCGCGCGGTTGGGGATGTTCTCGTCGAAGCGGACGGCGACGGGCTGTCCCACCCCGACGACCTCACCGTCGTTGGGCAACACGTACGGCATGGTGAGGTTCTCCGGCGAATGCGTCCGGAACGTCATGGAGCGACTGGTCACCCCGCCCAACCCCAACGCCTTCGCCGTCACCGTGTACTTCGCGTTGTAGTCCAGCGGATCGGTGGTGCGCCACGTCAGCCCGTCGGCGCTGAGCTTGCCGCTGACGGTCTCACCGCTGGCATCGGTCATGGTGACCGAGCCCAGCACGCCGTCCTCGGCGCTGACGGTCACGGGCGCGTCGACGGTGATGCCCACCGCACCGTCGGTGACCGACGCCGTCAGCTTGGGCACCAGCAGGTCGGCGAAGGGGGTGCCCTTGTCGGTGATGGTCTGCGGCTGCGGGGCGGCCGACGGCGTGCTGGAGCACGCGCCGACACCCAGCGCGAGCGCGGGCACCAGGAGAATCGCCGCCACCCTCGTCGACCTCGAACGCGGACGGGTCACCGATCGGACTCGCCACATGCTTGCTCCACCTCGCCCACCGTTGATTCCTGGGAGTTTCCCCCAACTACTTGGCAGTAGTCTAAGGGAAACCGGCGACGCGGGCGCGTTCGTTACACCGCGCCTGAGGGGGTCCTCAGCGGGCCCTCCGACCAGCCGATTTCATCTCAGCCGCCCCGCCTGTTATGGTCTTCTCCGCGCGCCGTTAGCTCAGTTGGTAGAGCAGCTGACTCTTAATCAGCGGGTCCGGGGTTCGAAACCCTGACGGCGCACCACCACGAAGACCCCGCCTCGGCGGGGTCTTCGTCGTTTCCAGGCTGTCGTGCGTGCGCGAGATCTGCGCCAGGGTCGTCCAGGGCGGCGGACCACGACCACCACGCAGAAGTCGCGACCGTCGCAGGCGCCAGGGTCCCAGGCCACCAGTGCCTGCATCGTGCCCTCGCGGTACGCCCTCGGCGCGCGCATGTCACCGGTGTCAGAAAAGTAGCGGCGATGCGGCTGACATCGGTGACATACTGTGCGCCTGACGAAGGAGGCGGCGCGATGGCGACGATGCGGGACGTGGCCGAACGCGCCGGCGTCAGCACCAAGACCGTCTCCCGCGTGGTCAACGACGATCGCTACGTGTCCGCCGACGTCCGCCAGCGCGTCGAGCAGGCCATTGCCGAATTGCATTACGTACCAAACATGTTGGCGGTGACGTTCCGCACCGGGCGGGACGCGGCGATCGGCGTGGCGGTACCCGGCGTCGCCGACCCCTTCTTCGCCAGCATCATCGACGCCGTCGAGCACGAGGCCAGCCGTCGCGGCGTCGCCGTCATCGTCACCAGCGTCGGCTGGGAACCGACGCACGAGCAGCAGTCCATCGAGGCCGTCCTGCACCGCCGGGTGGCGGGCATGATCATCTGCCCGGTGGGACCCGACATGTCGTTCCTGCGCCCGTGGCAGGCGCGTACGCCCCTGGTCTTCGTCGACCGGGTGCCCGGCAAGCTGGCCGCCGACGCGGTGGTCCAAGACGACGTCGGCGGCGGCGCCGAGGCCACCGCGCACCTGATCTCGCACGGACATCGCCGGATCGCGTTCTGCGGTGACGACGTGGTCACCGGCAGGCTGCGCCTGCAAGGGTGCCGGCGCGCGCTCGCGCAGGCCGAACTGCCCCACCCGGACGACCTGGCCCACCTCGGCGCCGTGGACGCTGCGACCATCACGGCCGCGCTCGAGCGGATGCTCGACGCGCCCGAGCCGCCCACGGCGGTGTTCTCGTCCAATGCCCGGTGCACCGTGTCGGTGGTGACGGCCCTGCAGACCCTGGCCCGCGAGGACGTCGCGGTGATCGGCTTCGGCGACTTCCCCACCGCGACGGCACTCAAGCCCGCCGTCACCGTCGTCGACCAGGACGGTGAGGCCATGGGACGCTTCGCCGCCGAGCGCCTGTTCGCCCGCATCGACGACCCCGCCCGCAGACTGCGCCGCCGCACGGTGTTGCCCGTGGCACTGCTGACCAGAGCGTCCTGCGCCCTGGCCGGCGAACACGTCGCCAGCGGCCACGGCTGACGCCGACGCGTAGCCGGCAGCAAGGCCCCGGTGGTAGCCGGTCACGCCCCACCCGCGTCGACCAGCGACGCTCGTCGTCACGATCGCGAATGTGCTGGAATTCCCGCCATCGTCAGCCGTTCGCCCCCGGCAAACCGACGCCAGCACGTCGACGAAATCCCATGATCAGGCGTTTTCGGGAGAGACGCCGCGCGGGAACTCGACAAAGCCTGGTAGGCTCCGAGTTAGCTGCTGAATCCGCGGGACCTCTGCCCGCGAACAGCGAGAACGGACGGGGAGGTATTAGCCAGATGACAACATCGATGGCAGATACCCGCTCCGCCGACCGCCCGGAATACGCCGACCGCGACGATTCCGCGCAACCTGAGGTCGTCGTCTACAACTGCAGCCGGCTGGGCATGCGCGCCAACCCGCCGCGCTCGGCGTTCGCGGAGTTCTTCCGCTTCGGCCGACGCCGCTGAGGGCTCGCACCCTCCCGTCGCCCAACCGGTACGCGCTCAGCGACGCCGGATCAACACCACCAGCACCACGGCACCCAGCCCGGCGATCGACGCCAGCACGACGGGGCGCTTCACGAACTCGATGAGACCGGCCTTGGCGTCGTCTGCCAGCCGCTGCGGATTTGCCCGTTCCGCAAGCTTGTCGACCGTGGTGGCCAGCTGATCGCGCGCCTGGTCGATGTCCCGCTTGATGCTGTCCGGATCCCTGTCCGCCACGTCAGCCCTCCAAGTCACCGTGTCCCTTGCCGCACTACCCTAGTTGAGCGACCCGACGCCGCCACGCACGGCCGACCGGAAGGACCCACGAACATGGCACCGACGCCCCGACTCGAGGTTGGCGACAAGGCCCCCGCCTTCAGCTTGCCCGACGCCGACGGCAACACCGTCTCGCTGAGCGACTTCGCCGGACGCAAGGTGGTCGTGTACTTCTACCCCGCAGCCTCGACGCCCGGCTGCACGAAGCAGGCGTGCGACTTCCGCGACAACCTCGCCGAACTCAACGACGCCGGCCTCGACGTCGTGGGCATCTCCCCCGACAAGCCCGCCAAGCTGGCGAAGTTCCGCGACGAGCAGGGCCTGACGTTCCCGCTGCTCTCCGATCCCGACAAGGCCGTGCTCACCGCATGGGGCGCCTTCGGTGAGAAGCGGATGTACGGCAAGACCGTGCAGGGCGTCATCCGTTCCACGTTCGTCGTGGACGAGCAGGGCACCATCGAGGTGGCCCAGTACAACGTCAAGGCCACCGGGCACGTCGCCAAGCTGCGCCGCGACATCTCCGTCTAGGGCGCCAGCGCCGCCAGCAGCAGCGTCTCGGCGGTCGCCGCGCGTTCCAGTACGCCCAGGTGCAGGCTCTCGTTGACGCTGTGCGCCTGCGTGTTGGGATCTTCCACGCCCGTCACCAGGATCGTGGCAGCGGGGAACGCGGCGGCGAACTCGGCGATGAACGGAATGGAGCCGCCGACGCCGGTGTCCACGGCGTCGGCGCCCCACGCCTGGCGGAACGCCGCCCGGGCCGCGTCGTAGACCGGGCCGCTGGCGTCGATGGCATACGGCTGCCCGACGTCACCGGGGGTCACGGTGACCTTCGCACCCCACGGGGCATGCGCCTCCAGATGCGTGCGCAAGGCCTCCAGATGCGCGACGGCGTCGCCCCCGGGCGCCACGCGCATGCTGACCTTTGCCCTGGCCCGCGGGATCAGGGTGTTCGACGACGCCGCGATCGACGTCGTGTCGATGCCGATGACCGTGATCGCCGGCTTGGCCCACAGCCGTTGCGGCACCGAGCCGGACCCGATCTCGCGGACACCGTCGAGCATCCCGGTGTCGGCGCGCACCCGCTCGGGCGTGTAGTCGACCTCGCTGGCCGTGCCCTCGTGCAGACCGGCCACCGCCACGTTGCCGTCGTCGTCGTGCAGGCTGGCCAGCAGCCGCACCAATGCCGACACCGCATCCGGCACCACACCACCCCACATGCCGGAATGCAGCCCGTGGTCCAGGGTTTCGACCTCCACGACGCAGTCGGCCAGCCCGCGCAGCGAGACGGTGAGCGACGGGATCTCGGTGCTCCAGTTGTCACTGTCGGCGATGACGATGACGTCGGCGGCCAACAGGTCGCGATGTGCGGCGAGCAGCCGGCTCAGCGACGGCGACCCGGACTCCTCCTCGCCCTCGACGAAGATCGTGACACCCACCGGGGGCTTACCGTCGAACGCCCGCATCGCCGCCAGGTGCGTGGCGATGCCCGCCTTGTCATCGGCGGTGCCGCGGCCGTAGAGCCGGCCGTCCCGCTCGGTGGGTTCGAACGGCGGTGAATCCCATTGCGCGGGATCGCCTTCGGGTTGCACGTCGTGATGGGCGTACAGCAGCACCGTCGGTGCGCCTGCGGGTGCGGGATGTCGGGCGATCACGGCGGGGGCACCCCCCTCGCTGACGATGCGGACGTCCTCGAAGCCCACTCCGGTGAACAGGCCGGCCACCGCCCGGGCGCTCTCTCGCACCCGTTCGCGCCGGGCGGGGTCCGCCCACACGGAATCGATGCGAACCAGGTCCTCCAGGTCCGCGCGAACCGACGGCAGCACGTCCCGGACGCGGGCGACGAGATCAGTCATGCGTCAAGGCTAGTAGCCCTCGCGATTCGTGGAGTCTGCGTCGCGCCGAGCGCGACGCAGACTCCACGAATCACTAGACGATCTCGAGGACGGCGACCGCTGCCGCGGTGTCCTTCTCGTGCGTCAGTGACAGGTGGATGGTGACGTCGGAGAGGTGCTCGGCGATGGCGCCGGACAACCGCACCTTGGGCCGCCCCCACATGTCGGTGACGATCTCGATGTCGCGATGAATGCCCTCGGGCAGCACCGGCCGCTTCGAGAACCGCGATCCCGACCACGCCTTGATCACGGCCTCCTTGGCCGCCCAGCGCGCGGCGAGGTGCCGCGCCGCCGACGAACTCTTGTCGGCGGCGTCGCGGCGCTCACCGGGGGTGAACGTCTCGGCGAACACCGTGCCGGGTTGATCCACCTGCTCGGCGAAGTCCGGGATCGACACCAGGTCGATACCCACTCCCACGATGCTCACGAGCCAACCCCACAGGCTGCGACCGGACGTTCGGTGCGTTTGCTTCGCACGTTGGCTTTGCTCACGCGGCGAAACTACCCCACGCCCGGGCGGTCACCGGGCATACCAACCGTCCGCGCCCAGACGCGACGTCGGATCGAGCAGCATGTCGGCTTCCTGACGCTTCTCACTCTGCGGCGCATCGTGGTTGAAGCGACGGTCGGCAGGCTTCTCGTACATCGCGGGACCACCGGCGATGGCCGACGCCAACCTGCGCTGCCCGGCGACCACGCGCTCCGCGGCACGCCGCTGGTAGTCCGCGCGCTGCGCCTCGTCGAGCGAGGCCAGGAACGCCTGCGGATGGACCAGGGCGATCAAGCCGGACACGTGGCCGAACCCGAGGCTGGTGATCAGGCCCGCCTTCAGCGGCAGCTTGTCCCCCAGGTGCAGCGCCTCGCGCACCCACACGAAGTGCGACGCGTGCGACAACTCGTCGTCGACACAGTCCAGGCTGCGGTTCGGCGGGATGACGCCGTCGCGCAGGATCTGGCACAGCCCCATCATCTGGAACGCGGCGGCGCCGCCCTTGCTGTGGCCGGTCAGGCTCTTCTGGCTGACCACGAACAGCGGGTTGCCCTCCGAACGCCCCATCGCCTTCGCGAGCCGCTCGTGCAGCTCGGTCTCGTTGGGATCGTTGGCCAGCGTCGACGTGTCGTGCTTGGAGATCACCGCGATGTCGTCGGGGGTGACGCCGAGCTTGGCCAGCGACCTGGCCAGCTCCGACTTCCTACCACCGCGACCGGCACCCAGCGCACCGAGACCCGGCGCCGGGATCGACGTGTGCACGCCGTCGCCGAACGACGACACGTAACCGACGACCGCCATCACGGGCAGCCCCATCTCCAGGGCGAGATCGCCGCGCGCGAGCAGGATGGTGCCACCACCCTGGCCCTCGACGAAGCCGAGCCGGCGGCGATCGTTGGCGCGTGACATCTTCGCGTCGCTGATGCCCTTGGCGCGCATCATCTCGGTGTCGGCGGTGGCCGACATGTCACCGAAGCCGATGATCGCCTCGAGCGTCAGGTCGTCGTAGCCACCGGCCACCACGAATTGCGCCTTGCCCAGCCGGATCTTGTCGACGCCCTCCTCGACCGACACCGCGGCCGTGGCGCACGCGCCCACCGGGTGGATCATCGCGCCGTAGCTGCCCACGTAGGACTGCACGACGTGACCGGCGAAGACGTTCGGCAGGACCTCCTGCAGGATGTCGTTCGGCTTGTTCCTGCCCAGCAGGTTGCCGTGGTACATCGTCTGCATCGACGTCATGCCGCCCATGCCGGTGCCCTGCGTGCTGGCGACCAGGCTCGGGTGCACCCAGCGCATCAGCTCCGCGGGGCTGAATCCCGACGACAGGAACGCGTCGACGGTGGTGACCAGGTTCCACAGCGCCAGCCGGTCGATCGAGTTCATCATGTCCGGCGTCACGCCGTACACCGTCGGGTCGAACCCGGTGGGCACCTGCGCGCCCACGGTGCGCGACAGCTTGACCTTGCGGGGCACGCGGATCTCGGTACCCGCCTGACGGGTCACCTGCCAGTCGCCGCTGTCGGGAACCGGGGCGATGACCGTGTGCTCGGGATCGAACTGGACGAAGGCGCGGGCCTCCTCCTCCGAGGACACGACGAACGTGAAGTCCTTGTCCAGGAAGACCGAGACCAGAAGCGGCGCTGCGTGATCCGGATCGATGGCGCCGTCGTCCACCCATTCGCGGATGCCCACGCGTTCGATCACGGCGTCGTGGTAGCGCTCCACCAGCTCGCCCTCGTCGACCATCTCACCGGTCTGGGTGTCGTACCAACCCGGCTTGGGGTCGTCCTCCCACTTGACCAGACCCGTGGTCCAGGCCAGCTCCAGCACGCCGGCCGCCGACAGCTCGCCGGAGGTCTCGACCTCGAACCGGGTACGCGAGGAGCCGTACGGTCCCAGCTCGGCACCGCCGACGATCACCACCAGGTCGGCGGGGTCGACGTCGAGGTCGGTCCACGTCGGCGTCGGGTTGCCGGTGAAGCCGCGCGGCGGCGACGGCAAGGCCCGGATGGTGCCCGGGTCGACGTCGTCGGCGTCGGTGTCGCGGGTCTCGCCCGCCATGTCCTCACGCGCCTTGGCCGCGAGCTCGGCCAGGTCGATGTCCACCTCGCCGAGCCCACCGGTGAGGTCGGCCTGCAGCGGTTGCCGGGCGGCAGCGACCTTCGACTCGATGTCGCACAGGTCCAGCAGCATGGCAGCCATCTCATCGGTCGTGTACGTGGTCACGCCCGCTTCCTCGACCGCCCCGGCGATGGCGTCGTTGTGCCCCATCAGGCCGGTGCCCTTGGTCCAGCCGATCAGAGCGTGCGCCAACGACACTCGCTGCGACCACGAGGTCTCGGCCTTCCAGCGGGTGACCACGGCGTCGAGTGCCGACTTGGCCTCGCCGTAGGCCCCGTCCCCGCCGAACATGCCGCGGTTGGGCGAGCCCGGCAGCACGACGTGCAGCCGCGACGCGATGTCCCGCTCGGCGCCGATGTGCGACAGGCCGGCGATGAGCCGCTGCACGGCCCACAGCAGCACCTTCATCTCCATCTCGGCGCGGGCACCCGCCTCCGACATGTCCCCGGCCACGCGCGGTGCGGCGAACGGGAACAGCAGCGTGGGGGTGAGCGCGTCCTTGAGGTGGATCGATTGCGGCCCAAGGCTTTCGGACTGCTCGTTGCCGACCCACTCCACCAGTGCGTCGATGTCGGAGTACGACGCCATGTTGGCGGGCACCACCCACAGCGTCGCGCCGAAGCTGGCGTTGTCGCGGTAGAGGTCCTTGTAGAACGCGAGACGCTTGTCGTCGAGCCGCGACGTCGTCGCGATCACCGTGGCGCCGCCGGACAGCAGGCGCGCGGTGACGGCGGCCGCGATCGAGCCCTTGGAGGCACCCGTGACCACGGCGATCTCGTCGGCGTAGCGACCCTTGGCCGGGTTCTCGGCACCGGCGGCGGCCCGGCCGTAGAGCGCGGCATGCACGTTGCGCCCGGCGGCCAGCGCCTTGCCCTGCCACCAATTCGCCTGCGTGGCAACGACGTGACCCGCACCCTCGAAACGCTCCGAGAGCCGCTGCCAGTCGGCGTCGATGTCGCTCTCCTCGGCCAGCCACAGCCGCGCGAGGTCCTCACGGGCGCTGGCCCAGCGGTCGTCGAAGAGGACGGCCTTGCGACCGTCGAACGACGGCGCCACCAGACGCGGCCAGTCCGAACCCAATTCGCTGCTGACGAGGTCGATCAGATCGGTGTCGGTGACGGTGTCGCCGACGCTCGCCTGCTGGTCCAGGCCCAGCTGGTTGAGGATCATCCGTGCCGTCGAAGCCAGGACGCCGTCGCGACCGGTCACCTTCTCGGCGAATTCGCCGAGCGCCGCCGAGTCCACGACACCTCCGGCACCGCCACCGGCGGACGGCATCGACACGGCCACGCCCTTGCGAGCGCCAACCGCGAGCACCGCGGCGTCGATGACCTTGTCGACCGCACCGGCGTCGGCCAGCGCGCCGTCGTGCAGCCCGCCAAGTGCGCCGCCACGGACGCTGGAGCCCTCGCGGGTACCGAGCGCCACCTCGACGGTGACGTTCTTGGCCCAGCCCGGGCCCAGCTCCCAGGTCTTGGTGACGCGTTCGGTGATGTAAGCCGGACGCTTGCCGGACGGCCCGAAGACCGTGCGCAGCTGGTCGTTGATCGCGTCGCCGAGCACCGGGCCGAACGGCTTGTAGGTGCGGGCCAGCTTGGAGACCTGTCCCTTGAGGGCGCCCAGGTCGGCCTCGGCGGCACCGTCGATGGCGCCGAGGTTCAGTTCGGAGCCCAGGTCGACCAGCAGCTGGTTGCGGCGCGAGGACGCACCGTCGGTGATGGACTCGATGGAGTCGAGCGTCTCGATCTGGTCGAGGCGCATCTTCGCCATCAGTGCAATCAGCGCGACGGTGGCGTCGGCGGCGTCGAACGCGATGTCGTCGGGTCGCGGAGCGCCGGCGGGCGCGACATGGGGACTGGGAGCGCCGGCGGGCGCGGCAGGCGCGGCGGGCGCGGCCGCGGGTGCGGCA
>NZ_JBYVYK010000068.1:0-23205 GCF_058148405.1 Mycobacterium sp. DHQP2018-32-09
CCAGCGTTCGTCCTGAGCCAGGATCAAACTCTCCAAACAAAAACCCCCAGGCACGAAAACCCAGGCAGAATTCGAATCAGAAAAATCCGATCACAAACAACAGACACCAAAACTGGCATCCAAAAAACCACACCCTAAACGGGAAAAAGAGTGCGGCAACAAACAAAAACCACCAAACACACTATTGAGTTCTCAAACAACACACCCGATTCTGACGCGCAAGAATCCCGCGGCCAAAAGCCGCTGTCTCCTGCGGGCAGTGAGGTAAACCCACCTTAGCGGGATCCACTCTCGGATTTGGTCTTCGCTCTCGGCCCGGGGGCCGGTCGCTCTGACCTGGAATAAGTTACGTCAGGGCTAACGACGAGTCAAATCGCCTGGTCAGCGACCGTTTTTTGGCACGCATGCCTCATTCGCGCGGCAGGACCGTCATCCCGCCCGACGCACGCCGGCCACGTTCCGCTTGCCCCGACGCAGCACCAGCCATCGTCCGTGCAGGAAGTCCGCTGGCTGGGGCACCCAGTCCTCGGCGTCGATGCGCACGTTGTTGGCGTAGACCCCGCCCTCGGCGACCGTGCGCTTGGCCGCTCCCCGACTGGCCGACAGCCCCGTGGCCACCAACAGATCCGTGATGGCATCCGCGCTTCCCGGCTGCAACTCGCTGACCTGGCCATTCGCCGCTTCCCGCAGCGCGGCGGCCAACGTGGACTCGTCGAGTTCTCCCAGTTCGGCCCGGCCGAACAACGCCTGGCTGGCCAGTTCGACGGCATCGGTGGCCGCCTGACCGTGCACCAACGTCGTCAGCTCGCGAGCGAGCCTGCGCTGACCGGCCCGCTCGTGCGGCCGGTTCGCCGTCGCATCGGCCAGGTCGGCCAACTCCTCGCGCGACAGGAACGTGAACCATTGCAGGTACGCGACCACGTCGGCGTCGGCGGTGTTCACGAAGTACTGGTACCAGGCATACGGGCTGGTCATGGCCGGATCCAGCCAGAGATTCCCGCCGCCGGTGGACTTGCCGAACTTCTTGCCCTCGGAGTCCGTGACCAGCGGCGTCGTCATCGCGTGCACCGTCGCACCGGTCTTCTTGCGCACCAGGCCCGCCCCGGCCACGATGTTGCCCCACTGATCGGAGCCGCCGATCTGCAGCGCACAACCATGCCGTCGATGCAGTTCGACGTAGTCGTTCGACTGCAACAGCATGTAGCTGAACTCGGTGTAGGACATCCCGTCACCCTCGAGGCGACGACGCACCGTGTCCCGATCGAGCATCACGTTCACCGAGAAGTGCTTCCCCACGTCGCGCAAGAAGTCGATCGCCGACATCTTCGACGTCCAGGTCAGGTTGTTCTCGATGATCGCGCCCGTGGGCGAGTCGTCGAACTCGACGAAGCGTTCCAGCTGACCACGGATGCGGTCTGCCCAGTCGGCCACGGTGTCGGCGCTGTTCATCGAGCGTTCGCCGGTGTCGCGCGGATCACCGATGAGCCCCGTCGCACCGCCGGCCAGCACGATCGGCCGGTGACCCGCCTGCTGAAACCGGCGCAGGGTCAACAGCGGAACCAGATGCCCGGCGTGCAGGCTGGGCGCGGTGGGGTCGAAACCCGAGTACAGCGTGAGGGGCCCCGCCGCGAGATCGGCGGCCAGCGCCTCCCGGTCCGTCGACTGGGCGATGAGCCCCCGCCACTGCAGTTCGGAGAGGATGTCGGTTCCCATGCCTCGATCCTCCCGTACCGGCCGTCCCGGGCGGCATGCCCCCGGTGCGCCCTCAGTCGCTGAGCCCGGGCGCGGGCGCCCGCGGGCTGCGCCGGTACGCCGACACCTCGGGTAGACCGGGCACCCAGAACCGCCACGGCCGGTCGGCGGCGGTGCTGACGCCGACGCGTGGTCCGGCGACCGACGGCAGCGGGTCGGCGAGTTCGAGGGCGACGTCCGCGGACGGGTCGAACACGTCGATTCCGTTGTCGGACATCGCGATTCCCGTCGCTGCGCACAGGTTGCCCGGACCGCGCGCGAGTGCGGTCTCACGGACGGTCGGACCGCGCCTGCCCCGCGCCACCGGCTCCCCGTCGACGATCTGGGCGGCCCGCAGCAGAACCGCCCCCGCGACCCCGTCCGGAGCGCAGACGACGTTGGCGCACACGTGGATTCCATGACTGCGGTAGGTGTACAGCCGACCCGGCGGCCCGAACATCACGGCGTTCCGACCGCCCGGACCGCGGTAGGAGTGCGACGCCGTATCCGGCCACGGGCCGTCGGCCGGGCCGCCGTAGGCCTCGACCTCGACCACGACCGCCTCGACACCACGGACTCTCAGTCGAGATCCGACGAGGACACGGGCCGCGTCGATCGGGTCGGTGGGAAGAACTCGGCTCACGCCCGCGATCGTTTCATCGCCGCCGGAATCCGGGGCGCGGTGCCTAGTCGGCGCGTTCGAGCAGCCGGGCGTGCTCGGCGTCGTCGGCCACGTCGACCGCCTCGTCGATCAGCAGCACCGGGATGTCGCCGTCCACGCGGTAGGCCCGCCGCAGCCGCGGGTTGTAGAGCAGCTCGTCGCGGCCGGCGTCGTCGCGGACCAGCAGCAGCGGTCCGCGATCGGCGGGACAGACCAGGATGTCGAGCAGACGATGGTCGAGTGCCACGGATCAGCCGAGGGGGATGTTGACGGCCGGGCCACCACCGGTGGGGCCGAGCGCCGGACCCATCCACATGCCGCCGTTGTTGCCGCCGATGCCTGCGTTGACCGGATTCTGCGGCGCCATGGCCGCCCGCTGCTGAGCCCGGCGCTGGAAGGCCAGGGTCTGCTCCAAGGCGGCGACGATCGGGCCCTGGTTCGGCCGCTTGTCGAGCCCCTCCTGCAGGGCGATGACGTTGCCCTTGGACGGGTAGAAGCCCTGCGAACGCAGCAGCATCACGCTGTGGATCAGCTTCGAGATCTGCCCGCCGCCGTCCCCGGTGTCGTACGTGGCGGCGATCTCGGCGAGCGCCCGATCGCCTGCGGCGGCGTCGTTGGCCAGACCGCCCGCGGCGGCGCCACCCGGCGTGACCGGGCTGCCCTGCTCACCGGCCGGCGACGGGGCAGCCGCCGCACCCGGGGTGACCGGGGTCGACGGATCGCTGGGCTCGGCCAGCGCGCCGGGTGCCGCGGCGAGGACGCCGGTCACCAGCGCTCCACAGGCCAGGGCGCCGATCGCGGCGCGACGCCAGCCGGTGTCAATGCTGGTCTGCGACAACATCCATGTCCTCCATGCGGAGCGGGGCCCGACCCGAGTGGCGATCTGCCATCTGCCGGAGCCTAACAGTGTGACCCATGTGACGCACGACCTCAGTCGGGCGAACCCGTACCCAGCAGTTCGGCCCGGGCCGCGGTCGTGAGCCGCTTGTACACCCCTGTGTCGGAATCGCGGTACCAGGCGTTACGGGCGGCCTTCGGCACGCCCGCCGCCCGCAGCGGACCGAGCAGCGGACGGTAGGTGGCACTGAGCTTCATCTCGGCCACGACGTGCACGACGTCGGGTCCCGATCCCACCGGGAGCGCCGCCAGCGCCTCGTTGAGTTCGGCCGTCGGCACGCTGCCGCCGGGCGCCAGCGTCAGCGCCGTCACCGCGAACGAGCGTCCCTGCTCGGACACCCGGTAGGTGACCGCGAGATCCACCGAGCCCACTCGGCCCACCGCGTCGTTCACCGCGGCGCTGAATACCGGGCCCCGATCCGTACGGATGACGCTGCCGCGGTTGTCGACCAGCCAGAAGTCGCCGTCCTCGTCGCGGCGGAACAGGTACTCGGTGGACACCCAGGTGTCGGCGGGCGCGAACACGCCGCGCTTGACGGCCGCCGTCGGGTCGACCGGGCCGCGAGGATGCGCCAGCAGCACGCCGACCTCGTTGGGTTCGGCGACCCGCACGAAACCACGGTCGTCCTCGATGATCAGGTCGTCGTCGACGTCGTAGGCCGCCAGCGCGATGCGTCCGCTGCCCGGCAGCGGCCGGCCCTCGCTCCCCCGCTTGGCGCCCGACACGTTCGCCAGGACGGCCTGCCCGTCGGTGGTCGCGAAGAACTCGACGATGTGAGCGGGCGCGAACGTCTCCTCCACGCGCTGCCACAACCCCGTCGGCATGCCCGACCCGATGAACAACCGCACCGGGTGATTGCCCTTGAGCACGAACGACGGATCGTCGATGACGTCGCGCAGCATCGCCCACGTGTACGACACCACCGTGACGCCGTACTGCCGCAACTCGTGCACGAAACGTTCCGGCCGCAGGCCCCGCGACAGCGCGATCCGGGTGCCGCCCACCACCGCGCCGCCCAGGCTGACCAACAGGCCGGACTGGTGGTGCAGCGGCGTCAGGCAGTACAGGGTGTCGCCGCGACCCAGGTTCGCGGCGGACGCGGTGCCGAAGGCCGACAGCGCCCACCGGAAGTTGGTGATCTGCCGGGCCACCAGCTTGCCGCCGACGGTGGTGAACGCGACGTAGGCAAGGTCCTTGGCGAACCCCGGGTTCGGCCGGTACCACCCTGGCAACGCCACCTCGTCGGGATCGATCTGCTCCATGTCGACGACGTCGGCGTCGTCGGGCAGCGCCAGGTCGCGGTTCTCGCCGCCGCCGAGGACCAGCACGCGCAGCGGCAGCCGACGGGCCGCCTCCAGGGTGCTGGGGTCGGCGATGACGTCGGCGACGCCGCCCTGCCGGGCAGCCTCCGCCAGGTCGGCGTCGGGCGGCATGAGCACCGCCACCGCACCCAGTCGCGACAGCGCGGCGATGGCGACCAGGGCGCTGGGCCGCGTCTCCATCAGCACGCCCACGTGGGCACCTTGGCGCACGCCGACGGCGATGAGCCCGCGCACCACGTTGTCGATCCGGCGGTTCACCGCGCCGTGGGTGTGCACGCGCCCGTCGAACAGCAGGAACTCGCCGTCGGGCGTCGCCTCGGCCTGCTCCTCCATGATGCGGCCCAGGGAGATCCGCGTGTGGTCGTTGATCTGGCCCAGCCGCGCGAGCCGCGGCAGTGTGCGGGCGGTCTCGATGACCAGCGCCCGCGCCGACTTGTTCGCCGCGACGAACGCGTCGGCCGCCGAGCGCGCCAGGCTGAACGTGACCTCGGTGGCCGCCGCCGCACCGTGCGCCAACCGCGAGGCGATCGCGACCCCGCTCTCGGTGGGCTGGGCCGGCTGCAGCGCCATGGGCACCACGTCCGGCGGCAGCTGCCCCTCGCCGTTGCGCCACTTCACCCACGCGGCCACCGTCGGCCACGTCTGGGTGGCCGCCTTGCCGCCCACCACGAGCCCGAAATGTCCTGCGCGAATCAGGTATTCGTACACGTCGGCCTGCGGTGCGGCGCGCTTGATGCCGCGCACCGACACCGGCTGGCCGATGTCGTCGACCTCGCCGACCACCGCCAGCACCGGGCACTCGATGTCGCTGAGGGTCACCAGGTCACCCCGGATGGAGAAGCCCCCGCTCATCATCCGGTTGTGCGCGATGAACTGCTTGAGCAGTTCGGCGATCGCCGGCCCCGACCACGCGATCCACCCCTCGCTGGACAGGAAGCGGCGCTGCTGCTCACGCGGCAGCAGCGCCTCGCGGTCGTGCAGCTGCATCAGGAAGTCGATGCGCGCCTGTGCGGTCTTGATGGGATCGAGCATCTGAAAACCGGTGCGCGCCAACCATCCCGGGATGTCGATGCGGCTGAAGACGTGGTCGGCCATGAAGTCCGCCGCCGCGGCGCCCAGGTTGGGCGGCAGGTTCAGGGGCAAGCCGGCCAACGTGTCCACCGGTGAACCGAACGCGATGATGCTCGCCAGGTCCTTGGAGCGGCGGTACGCGGCGGTCTGGTAGGCGAACATGCCGCCCTGGGAGTAACCCGCCAGGTGCACCTCACGGTCGGTGACCGAATGCACCGTGTCGATGGCCTCGCTCAGCGCCACCACGTGATCGGCGAGGGTGCGCTGCATGCCGCCCTCGACCTGATCCGGTGACCCGAAGTCGATGACCCAGGGATCGATGCCCGCCGCGTGCAGGATGCCGACGGCACCGTCGTTGCGCGTGACGTCCCACATGTCCGCCGACATCATCATCGGGTGCACCATCAGCACCGGCGGTCCTGCGGGCTTGGCCCCGGGACGGGTGTCCGGCGGGAAGTACCGGCGCAGGCGATACATCGGGACGCTCTCGATGATCTGGAAGGGGGACGGCACCGCACCCGTCTCCAGGCCGCCGTAACGCAGGACCTCCAACCCGTTCTGTGCGGTCGCCATCAACCGTCCGACCGGTCTGGTGAAAGCCGAGACGTCCACCACAGTGTCCCCTTCCGCGTGTCCCCGACCGCAGCTCGTGGACGTCATCATGGCACAGCGAATCTGGGCGCCCGCTGGATCTCGCCCGAAGGGGACCGCACGGGGCCCCCTATGATCGGCGGCTGATGGCCAACCTCGTCAACCTCGAACGCGTCACCGTCGGCTACGGCACGCGCACCCTGCTCGACGCCGTCAGCCTCGGCATCGACGACGGGGACGCCGTCGGTGTCGTCGGCCGCAACGGCGACGGCAAGACCACGCTGCTGCGCGTGCTCACCGCCACCCGCCCGCCCGACTCCGGCAGGGTGACGCACACCTCGGGGCTGTCCGTCGGCTATCTCCACCAGGCCGACGACTTCACCCCCGAGTCGACCATCCGCGACGTCATCGTCGGCGGCCGCGCCGACCACATCTGGGCGGCCGACGCCGACACCAGGTCCGTAGTGGAACACCTGCTCCCCCACGTCGATCTCGACCAGTCGGTGAGCAACCTCAGCGGTGGCGAGCGGCGCCGGGTCGCACTGGCCGCGATCCTGCTGGCCGGACACGACGTGCTGATCCTCGACGAGCCCACCAACCACCTCGACGTCGAGGTGATCGGCTGGCTCGCCGGGCACCTGGCCGCCCGACCCGCGCGCGCCCTGGTCGTCGTCAGCCACGATCGGTGGTTCCTCGATGCGGTGTGCACCCGCACCTGGGAGGTCCACGACGGCGTCGTCGACGCCTACGAGGGCGGGTACGCCGCGTACGTGCTGGCGCGGGCCGAACGCATGCGGGTCGCGGCGGGCACCGAAGCCCGGCGGCGCAACCTGATGCGCAAGGAACTGGCGTGGCTGCGCCGCGGCCCGCCTGCCCGCACGTCCAAGCCGAAGTTCCGCATCCAGGCGGCCAACGACCTCATCGCCGACGAACCGCCGCCCCGGGATTCGTTGCAGTTGCAGCGGTTCGCCACGGCCCGGCTGGGCAAGGACGTCTTCGACCTGCACCGCGTGGTGCTCGAACTGGGCGGCAAGACCATCCTCGACAAGCTGGACTGGTCCATCGGGCCGGGGGTGCGCATCGGGCTGGTGGGCGTCAACGGCACCGGGAAGTCGTCGGTGCTCAAGCTGCTGGTCGGCGAGATCGCCCCGACCGCGGGCACCGTCAAGCGCGGTCAGACGCTGCGGATCGGGTATCTGAGCCAGGCGCTCGCCGAGCTGGATCCCGACGACCGGGTGCTCGACGCCGTCGAGAGCCGACGCCGGGTCACCGAGCTGGCGGGCGGACGCGAGGTGAGCACCTCGACCCTGCTGGAGGACTTCGGCTTCACCGGGGACAAGCTCACGACGCGCCTGGGCGACCTCTCCGGCGGCGAGCGGCGCCGATTCCAGTTCCTGCGGCTGTTGCTCGACGAGCCCAACGTGCTGCTGCTCGACGAACCGACCAACGACCTGGACATCGACACCCTGACGGTGCTCGAGGACTACCTCGACGGATGGCCGGGCACGTTGCTGGTGGTCACGCACGACCGGTACTTCGCCGAACGCGTCACCGACGCGACCTACGCGCTCGTCGGGGACGGGCGTTGCGTCATGCTGCCCGGCGGCATCGAGCAGTACCTGGCCGAGCGTTCCGAGGCCGCGACACCGGCGGCCTCGGGCGCGTCGGGGGCCTCGGGCAAGCAGGCGCAGCGCTCCGAGTCCGACGCGGCACGCTCACGCCGCACGGGAAAGGAATTGGCGCGCATCGAGAGTCAGCTCGGCAAGCTCGACGAACGCATCGCCGCGCTGCACGAGACCATGGCCGACGCGGCCGCCGACCACGTGCGCCTCGGCGAACTCAACGCCGAACTGCGCGAACTATCGGAACGCAAGGGCGATCTCGAGGAGCAGTGGCTGGCCCTGGCCGACGACTGATCCCCCGCGAGCAGACGCAAACGTCC
Source organism: Mycobacterium sp. DHQP2018-32-09 (assembly GCF_058148405.1). NCBI lineage: Bacteria > Bacillati > Actinomycetota > Actinomycetes > Mycobacteriales > Mycobacteriaceae > Mycobacterium > Mycobacterium sp. DHQP2018-32-09. The sequence goes on from NZ_JBYVYK010000068.1 coordinate 8,217, forward strand.
CGAAACTCCCAGGAAGTCGCGGACGTTTGCGTCTGCTCGCGGGGAGGGTCAGCCGCGCAGGGCCACCCGCAGCCGCTCGGCGGAGTCCCGCACCACGACCAGCTGGTCGGCCACCCGAGCCGGGGCCGTGCCGCCGCGCGCCGACCGCGACTCCACCGAGCCGGCGACGGTGAGCACCTCGCGTACCTCGGCAGTCAACCCGGGGTGGATGCCCGCCAACTCGTCGTCGGCGAGTTCCTCCAGCCCCACGCCGCGGGCCTCCGCCGCACGCACCGCGGCCCCCGCGGCCTCGTGCGCGACGCGGAACGGAACGCCCTGGCGCACCAGCCATTCGGCGACGTCGGTGGCCAACGTGTACCCCAGTGGCGCCAGTTCGGCCATCCGGTCGGTGTCGAACGCCAACGTGCCCACCAACCCGGCCACGGCAGGCAGCAGCAGCTCGAGCTGCGCCACCGAGTCGAAGACGGGTTCCTTGTCCTCCTGCAGGTCGCGGTTGTAGGCCAACGGCTGGGCCTTGAGCGTCGCCAGCAGCCCGGTGAGGTTGCCGATGAGCCTGCCCGACTTGCCGCGCGCGAGTTCGGCGATGTCCGGGTTCTTCTTCTGCGGCATGATCGAACTCCCCGTCGACCACGCGTCGTGCAACCGCACGTACCCGAACTCCGTGGTGCTCCACAGGATCACGTCCTCGGCGAGCCGGGAGAGGTCCACGGCGATCATCGCCAGCACGAACGCGGCCTCGGCGGCGAAGTCCCGCGCCGCCGTCGCGTCGATCGAGTTGTCCGCCGCACGCTCGAATCCGAGTTCGGCGGCGATCGCGTCGGGATCGAGCCCCAGCGACGAGCCCGCCAACGCACCGGAGCCGTACGGCGACACCGCGGTCCGGGCGTCGAAGTCGACGATGCGCGACACGTCGCGCAGCAGCGGCTGCGCGTGCGCCAGCAGGTGGTGGGCCAGCAGCACCGGCTGCGCCGACTGCAGGTGCGTCTTGCCCGGCATGATCGCCAGGGGGTGCGCCGCGGCCTGCGTGGCCAGTGCGGCCACCACGTCGAGGACGCCGTTGCCCACGCGGGACATGGCGTCGCGCAACCACATCCGGAACAGCGTGGCCACCTGGTCGTTGCGCGACCGACCCGCGCGCAGCCGGCCGCCGAGTTCGTCGCCGACGCGGTCGATCAACCCGCGTTCGAGCGCGCCGTGGACGTCCTCGTCCGACGGCAGCGGGCCGAAGCTGCCGTCGGCGACGTCGTTGCCCAGGCTGTCCAGGCCCGCCAGCAGCCCGTCACGCTGCTCCTCGGTGAGCAGCCCGGCGCGGAACAGCACGCGCGCATGCGCCTTCGACGCCCGCACGTCGTACGGCGCGAGCGCCCAGTCGAAGTGCGTCGACTTGCTCAGCGCCGCCAACGCCGCCGACGGGCCGTCGGCGAACCGACCGCCCCACAGCGACCCCTCGTTGGTGCTCACAGCCCGAGGTCGCGCTTGGCCGAGATCTTCGACGACAAACCGTGCACGTGCACGAAGCCCTTGGCGCTCGACTGGTCGAAGCTGTCGCCCTCGTCGTAGGTCGCGAGGTTGAAGTCGTACAGCGACTCGGCGCTGCGGCGACCGTTGACCGCGATGTGACCGCCGTGCAGCACCAGCCGGATCTCCCCGGTGACGTGCTCCTGGGTGTGCTCGACGAACGATTCCAGCGCGCGCTTGAGCGGCGAGTACCAGAGGCCGTCGTAGACCAGCTCGCCCCACTTCTGATCCGTGGTGCGCTTGAAGCGGCCCAGCTCGCGTTCCAGCGTGACGTGCTCGAGTTCGGTGTGGGCGGTGATGAGGACCATCGCGCCGGGCGCCTCGTAGATCTCGCGACTCTTGATGCCGACGAGGCGGTCCTCGACGACGTCGAGACGGCCGACGCCCTGCGCGCCCGCGCGCCGGTTCAGTTCCTCGATGGCCTGCAGCACCGTGACCGGACGGCCGTCGATCGACACCGGCACGCCCTCGTCGAACCCGACGATGACCTCGTCGGGCGTGCTCCAGTTCACCGTGGGGTCTTCGGTGTAGTCGTAGACGTCCTTGGTGGGTGCGTTCCACAGGTGCTCGAGGAACCCGGTCTCCACCGCGCGGCCCCACACGTTCTGGTCGATCGAGAACGGTGAGCGCTTGGTGACGTTGATCGGGATGGCGTTCTCCTCTGCGAACGCGATGGCCTTCTCGCGCGTCCACGCGTAGTCGCGCACGGGCGCCAGCACCTCGAGATCGGGCGCCAGCGAGGCGAAGCCGACCTCGAAGCGCACCTGATCGTTGCCCTTGCCGGTGCAGCCGTGCGCGACGATGCCGCCGGCGTGCTCGCGCGCCGCGGCCACCAGGTGCTTGACGATCAGCGGCCGGCTGATGGCCGACACCAGCGGGTAGCGGTCCATGTACAGCGCGTTGGACTTGATGGTCGGCAGGCAGTACTGCTCGGCGAACTCGTCGCGGGCGTCGACGACGACGGCCTCCACGGCGCCGCAGTCGAGCGCACGCTGGCGCACCACGTCCATGTCCTCGCCGCCCTGGCCGAGGTCGATCGCGACGGCGACGACCTCGCGACCGGTCTCCTTGCCGATCCAGCTGATGGCGACCGACGTGTCGAGCCCGCCGGAATACGCCAGGATGACGCGTTCGGACATTGAATCTCCTTCGTAGAAAGGTGTTTACGTCTGCTGTTGGATGTTCTCGAACCGGGCGGCCAGTTCCGCACCGGTCAGGGGCTCGCGGGCGACCAGGAAGATCGTGTCATCCCCGGCGATGGTGCCCAACACCTCGGGTAGTGCCGCCCGGTCGATCGCACTCGCCAGGTAGTGCGCGGCACCGGGCGGCGTCCGCAGCACCGCCAGGTTTCCGCTGGCATCGGTGGACACCAGCAGCTCGCCGAGCAGCCGCGTCATCCGGTCGGTGCCGCCGGCCACGCCGCGCACGGGACTGCCGTCCTCGGGCACCACGTAGACGCCCATGCCGCCGTCGGCCCCCCGCAGCTTCACCGCGCCCAACTCCTCGAGATCGCGCGACAGCGTCGCCTGCGTCACGTCGATGCCCTCACCGGCGAGCATCGCCGCCAACTCCCCCTGGCTGCGCACCGAGTGCGCCGCCAGCAGCGCCACGATGCGCGCCTGGCGGCCCGCCCGCGTCGACGCGCTGGTCACCCCCGCTGCTCCAACAGCCACACCAGCAGCGCCTTCTGGGCGTGCAGGCGGTTCTCCGCCTCGTCGAACACCGCGCTCTGCGGGCCGTCGATGACGTCGTCGGTGATCTCGTGGCCGCGGTGGGCGGGCAGGCAGTGCAGCACCACGGCGTCGGGGGCGGCCAGACCCAGCAGCGCGGCGTTGACCTGGAACGGGCGGAACGGCCGCACGCGGTCCAGCCCGTCGTTCTCCTGCCCCATCGACGTCCACGTGTCGGTCACCAGGACGTCGGCGCCGTCGGCACCCGCGGTGGCGTCGGCGGTCAGCGTCACCGTGGCGCCGGTCTCGGCAGCCCGCTTCCTGGCCGCCTCGACGAACTGCGGATGCGGTTCGAACCCCGCGGGCGCGGCGATGGTCACGTGCACGCCTGCGGTGACACCGCCGAGCATCAGCGAGTGCGCCATGTTGTTGGCGCCGTCGCCGAAGTAGGTCATGCGCAGACCCTCGAGGGCACCCTTGCGCTCGGCGAGGGTCTGCAGGTCGGCCAGCACCTGGCAGGGGTGGAACTCGTCGGACAGCGCGTTGACGATGGGCACCGTCGAACCGGAGGCCATGGCGGTCAGCCGTTCCTGGGCGAACGTGCGCCACACGATGGCGTCGACGTAACGCGACAGCACGGCGCCGGTGTCCTCGAGGGTCTCCTCGCGACCGAGTTGCGTGCTGCGGCCGTCGACGACGATGGCGTGCCCGCCGAGCTGCGCGATGCCCATCTCGAACGAGAACCGCGTGCGGGTGGAGTTCTTCTCGAAGATCACCGCCACGCCGCGCGGACCCTCCAGGGGCCGCGCGCTGAACGGCGACCGCTTGAGCTCGGCGGCCAGCGCCAGCACCTCGGCCTGTTCGGTGGGCGTCAGGTCGTCGTCGCGCAGGAAGTGGCGCAGCGACCGGGTGGCTGGGGTCATCAGGCGTCCTTGGCGGTGTCGAGGGCGGTGTCGAGGATGGCGGGCAGCGCGGAGACGAACGCCGCGATCTGGTCGTCGGTGATCACGAGGGGTGGCGCCAGGCGCACCACGTCGGGCGCGGCGGCGTTGACCAGGAAGCCGGCCTCGCGTGCCGCGGCCTCCACGGCCTTGCCGCGGGGTGCGGTGAGCACGACACCGCGCAGCAGGCCGCGGCCGCGGACGTGGTCCACCAGCGGATGCCCGACGTCCTCGATGCCGTGGGCCAGCGTCTTGCCGAGCACGTCGGCCCGCGCGATCAGGTCGTCGGCCTCCAGCGTCCGGAGCACCGCCAGCGCCGCGGCCGTGCACACCGGGTTGCCCCCGAACGTGCTGCCGTGCATGCCCGGAGTCAGCAGATCCGCGGCGGCGCCGACGGCCACGCACGCCCCGATCGGCAGGCCGCCACCGAGCCCCTTCGCCAGGGTCACCACGTCGGGCGTGATGCCGTCGTGTGCGTGGGCGTAGAACGTGCCGGTACGCCCGACGCCGGTCTGCACCTCGTCGAGGACCAGCAGCGCGCCGTGCTCGGCGGTGAGGTCACGGGCGGCGGCGAGGTAGCCGGGCGGCGGCGTCACCACGCCGCCCTCGCCCATGATCGGTTCGAGGAACACCGCGGCGGTCTGCGAATCCACCACGCGGGCAAGCGCGTCGACGTCGCCGAAGGGGACGTGCGTGACGTCGCCGGGCAGCGGCTCGAACGGGGCGCGCTTGGCCGGCTGTCCGGTGAGCGCCAGCGAACCCATGGTGCGGCCGTGGAAGCCGCCCTCGGCGGCGACGAGCCTGGTGCGTCCGGTCAACCGCGTGATCTTGAACGCGACCTCGTTGGCCTCCGCCCCGGAATTGGCGAAGAAGACCCGTGCCGGCCGATCGCCGCCGAGGTGGCCGACGAGCGCCTCCGCCAACGCGACACCGGGTTCGGTGGCATACAGGTTCGACACGTGTCCCAGCGTGTTCAGCTGGCGCGTGACGGCCTCGACGACGGCGGGATGCCGGTGCCCGAGGACGTTGACCGCGATGCCCGCCAGCATGTCGACGTAGGTCTTGCCGTCGGCGTCGGTGACCACCGCGCCGTCACCGCTGACGAGCGCCACCGGCGGCGTGCCGTAGTTGTCCATCATCACGGCCTGCCACCGCGCCCGAAGCTCACTGGTCTTCGACATCAGGGCACCACCTTCGTTCCCGATCCCTCGTTGGTGAACAACTCCACCAACACGCAGTGTTCGACCCTGCCGTCGATGACGTGGGCGCTGGGCACGCCGCCCGCCACCGCACGCAGGCACGCCTCGATCTTGGGCACCATGCCGGACTCGAGTGTCGGCAACAGCGCGGTCAGGTCGGCCACGTTGATCTGGCTGACCAGTGAATCCCGATCGGGCCAGTCGGTGTAGAGGCCCTCGACGTCGGTGAGCATCACCAGCCGGTCGGCGCCCAGCGCCTCGGCCAGCGCGGCAGCGGCCGTGTCGGCGTTGATGTTGTGCACCACGCCCGCGGCATCGGGCGCGATGGTGGAGACGACCGGGATGCGGCCCGCCGCAACGAGATCCAGCACCGCCGAGGTATTCACCTTCTCGACGTCGCCCACCAGGCCGATGTCGGTGGCCACCCCGTCGACCGTCACGTCGCGGCGCACCGCGGTGAACAGGTGGGCGTCCTCCCCGGTGATGCCCACCGCGTACGGGCCGTGGGCGTTGATCAGCCCGACGAGTTCGCGGCCCACCTGACCGAACAGCACCATGCGCGCCACGTCGAGCACCTCGGGCGTGGTGACGCGGAAGCCGCCCCGGAACTCTCCCGGGATGCCCAGCCGCGTCAACATCGCGCTGATCTGCGGGCCGCCGCCGTGCACCACCACCGGGTGGATGCCGCAGTTGCGCAGGAACACCATGTCCGCCGCGAACGCCGCCTTGAGCACGTCGTCGGTCATCGCGTTGCCGCCGTACTTCACCACGACGACCTTGCCGTGCAGCGCGGTCAGCCACGGCAGCGCCTCGGCCAGCACCGCGGCCTTCGTGCGGACGTCGGTCATGACGAATACGCCGAGTTCTCTTCGACGTAGGCGTGCGACAGATCGGTGGTGCGAATGGTGGCCGCACCGTCGCCGACGCCCAGGTCCACCACGACGTCGACGTCCTCGCCCGACAGGTCGACGGCGCGTGCGCCCGGCGCCCCGACGCCGTCGACGCACACCGGAGAACCGTTGAACGACACGCTGATCCGCTCGGCATCGAGCCGTACCGGTGCGATGCCCACCGCCGCCAGGACGCGGCCCCAGTTGGGGTCCGAGCCGAACAGCGCGGTCTTGACCAGACTGTTCCGGGCGATCACCCGGGCCGCGGTGACGGCGTCGTCCTCGCTCGCGGCACCGGTCACGGTGATCGCGATGCGCTTGGTGACGCCCTCGGCGTCGGCCTGCAACTGCGCGCACAGGTCGTCACACACCGCGAGCACCGCGGCGTCGAGTTCGGCCTGCGTCGGCGCGACCTCGCTGGCACCCGACGCCAGCAGCAGCACGGTGTCGTTGGTGGAGCAGCTGCCGTCGACGTCGAGCCGATCGAACGTGCGCGCCGCCGCGGCGCGCAGCGCGTGGTCGAGCGCCGCCGCGTCGGCGACGGCGTCGGTGGTGATGACGCACAGCATGGTCGCCAACGACGGGGCCAGCATGCCCGCGCCCTTGGCCATGCCGCCCACGGTCCAGTCCTTGGCGTGCAGCGCAACCTGTTTGGGCACCGTGTCGGTGGTCATGATCGCCGTGGCCGCCTCGACGCCGCCGGTGAGCCCGCCCGCCATCTCGTGCACGACGTCGGTCACTCCCTTGAGCACCCGGTCCATGGGCAACCGGTCGCCGATCAAGCCGGTCGAACAGACGGCCACCTCGATGGCCCCGGTCTCGGTGCCCCAGTCCGACAGGGCGGCCGCGACGGCCTCGGCGGTGGCGTGAGCGTCCTGGAAGCCGCCGGGCCCGGTGCAGGCGTTGGCACCGCCGGAGTTCAGGATCACCGCGCGTAACCGCCCGGACTTGAGGACCTGTTGAGACCACAGCACCGGCGCGGCCTTCACCTGGTTGCGGGTGAACACCGCGGCCGCCGCGTGATCCGGGCCCTCGTTGAACACCAGCGCCAGATCGGGCTTGCCGGAGGCCTTGATGCCGGCGGCGATGCCGGTGGCCCGGAAACCGGCGGGCGCCGTGACGCCCTGCGTGCGGACCAGGTTGGTGTCGGTCACGGTGCCACTCCCACGGTCGAAAGTCCTTCGGTCTCGGGCCAACCCAGGGCCAGGTTCATCGATTGCACGGCGGCGCCGCCGGTGCCCTTGGTGAGGTTGTCGATGGCACACAGCGCCACCAGCACACCGGCGTCGGCATCGACGGTCACCGCGATCTGGGCGGCGTTGCTGCCGATCACCGCACCGGTCTTCGGCAACCGCCCCTCGGGCAGCAGGTGCACGAACGGCTCCGCGCCGTAGGCCTCGTCGTAGGCGGCACGGACCTCGCCCTGCGACGCCGTCGTCGGCGCGGTGCAGGTGGCCAGGATGCCCCGCGACGTCGGGACCAGCACCGGCGTGAACGACACCGTGACGTCGCCGCCGGTGACGGCCCGCAGGCCCTGGGCGATCTCGGGGGTGTGCCGGTGGGCACCGCCGACGTTGTACGCGCGGGCCGAGCCCAGCACCTCCGAAGCCAGCAGGTCCACCTTGGCCGCCCGGCCGGCTCCCGAGGTGCCGCTGACCGCGACGACGGTGACGGCGGGTTCGACGAGACCCGCGGCGACCGCGGGCACCATGGCCAACAGCGCCGACGTCGGGTAGCAGCCCGGGACGGCGACGCGCCTGGTGCCGCGCAACGCGTCCCGGCCGCCCGGTAGCTCGGGCAGACCGTACGGCCAGGTGCCCGCGTGGGTTGAGCCGTAGAACCGCTCCCAGGCTGCGGCGTCGCGCAGACGAAAGTCCGCACCGCAATCCACGACGAGCGTCTCCGGACCCAGTCGTTCGGCCAGCGGGCCGGAGTGCCCGTGCGGCAGGGCCAAGAACACCACGTCGTGCCCGGCCAGCGTGTCCGCGCTGGTCTCCGACAGCACACGGCCGGTCAGCGGCAGCAGGTGCGGGTGATGATCGGTGACGTCGGAACCCGCGCTCGACGCCGCGGTGAGTGCGCCGAGGATGAGGCGCCCGTCGGCGTATGCGGGGTGGCCGAGCAGCAGCCGGAGGATCTCGCCACCGGCGTACCCGCTGGCCCCGGCGACGGCGACGGAGATCGGCGTGGAACTCATGGCCCGAAGTCTTGCATGGTTATGCAAATCGTTGCAAATTGATTAAGCGATGGCCGATCGTCACCGCCGCAACGTCGCCGACACCCGCTCACCGGCCACCGCCACCGCCGCGTCCCGCGCCGCACTGGCCTCGTCCTCGGTCAGCGTGCGATCCGGTGCACGGAAGCGCAACGCCAACGTCAGCGACTTGTTGCCCTCACCGACCTGGGGCCCGGTGAACACGTCGAACAGCCGCACGTCCTCCAGCAACGGACCCGCACCCTGCCGCACCGCCGCCACCACGTCCGCCGCGGCGACGTCGGCCGCCACCACCAGGCTGACGTCCTGGAACACGGCCGGGAACGGCGACACCGACGGCACCGGAAGGTGTTCGCTCACCGGGATGGCATCGAGGTCGAGTTCCACGGCGCACGTGCGCTTGGGCAACCCGCTGCGCTCGACGACCGCCGGGTGCAACTCCCCGGCGTAACCCACCACGCGGTCGCCGACGAGCACTTCGGCACACCGACCCGGATGCCAGGGCGCCTGGGCCGCCGCACGCAGCGTCACGTCCACGTCGGCCGCCCGAGCGATGACCCGCACCGCCTCGAACGCGTCGGCGGCTTCCACGGGGCGACCCGCACCCCACGGCCCCGCCGGTTCGCGCAGCCCGGCCAGCACCACGCCGACGTGCAACGGCTGCCGCGGCAGCGCATCGTCGATGGCCTGCAGTTCGTCGGGCGTCGGACGCCGGTCCACGGGGATGGGGGCGAGCGCGCGCGTCTGCGGCGTCGCCAACACCACCTGTTCCATCCCGAACAGCGCGACGTCGGCTGCGCCCCGAGAGACGTTGCGCGTCAATGCCTCCAACAGTCCGGGCAGCAGCGTCGACGCCAGCTGCGGCCGATCGGACTCCAGCGGGTTGAGCACCGAGACCGTGGCGCGACGCGGGTCGTCGGCGGGCAGACCCCACGCGTCGAAGACCCCGGAGGGAAGGAACGGCGTGGGCAGCACCTCGACGAAACCGTGCAGCGCCAACGACTTTCCGATGGCGCGGCGACGACGCTGCGCCGCCGTGAGGCCACGCCCCGGCGGCGCCGACGGCAGCACCGAGGGGATGCGGTCCAACCCCTCGAGACGCAGCACCTCCTCGACGAGGTCGGCGGGCTCGCGCAGGTCCGGGCGCCAGCTGGGCGGGGTGACGGTCAGCACGCCATCGGCCACGTCGACGCGGCCACCGATCTGCCTCAACCGGTGAGCCGCGGCGCCGTCGCCGTAGGCCACCCCTGCCATGCGGTCCGGCAGGTCGACGGGCATCGCGACGGCCGGCGGCGACCAGTCCGTGCGCGGCGGGTCGCCGCACCAGTCGGTGAGCGTCGGTTCCACGGCGCCCCCGGCGATCTCGGCGAGCAGGGTCGCGCAACGATCGAGCGCGGCGACCGCGATCGCGGGGTCGACCGTGCGCTCGTAGCGCCGGCCCGCCTCGCTCACCAGACGCAGGCGACGCTGGGTCCGCGACACCGCGGCGGGATCCCACACCGCGGCCTCGAGCAGCACGTCGGTGGTGGTGTCGCGGACCTCCGTGGTGCCCGCACCCATCACGCCGCCGATCGCGGCCGTGGCCACGTCGTCGACGATCAGCACGTCGGCGGGCCCCAGGGTGCGCTCGACGTCGTCGAGCGTGACGACCTTCTCCCCCGCGGCGGCCAGGCGGACGTCGAAACCACCGGTGATGAGGGAGCGATCGTGCGCGTGCATCGGCTGGCCGAGTTCCAGCATGACGTAGTTGGTCACGTCGACCGCCGGCGAAATGGCCCGGATGCCTGCCAACAGCAAGCGCCGCTGCAGCCACCACGGCGACACCGCCTGCGGGTCGATGCCCACCACCGGACGCAGGCCGAACCGGGCGACCCCCGTCTCGGGGCGCACCGTCAACGGCCACGCCTCCCCTTCGGCGGGCAGCGGCGGCACGTCGGCCGGGTCGACGAAGTCGAGGTCGAACGCGCAGGCGATCTCGCGGGCCATGCCGCGAATCGACAGGCAATAGCCGCGATCCGGGGTGATCGCGAGATGGAACACCACGTCGTCGAGGCCCACCACGTCGGCGGCCGCGGCACCCGGCTCGGCGGTCCCCGGCGGCAGCACGATGATGCCGGCGTGGTCGGTGCCGAGGTTCAACTCCGACGCCGAACAGATCATGCCGTCGGACGTGCGCCCGTAGGTCTTGCGCTTGGCGATGGTGAAGTCACCGGGCAGCGTGGTACCGGGCAGGGCCACCACCACCAGATCATCGACCGCGAAGTTCCGTGCGCCACAGACGATGTCGCGGGGCTGCGGTTCGCCGACGTCGACCTTGCACGCCCGGATCGGCTTCTTGAACTCGGTGAGTTCTTCGATCTCGACGACACGGCCGATGGTCAGGGGGCCGGTGACCGGACCGACCGGCAGGATCTCCTCGACCTCGTGCCCGATGCCGATCAGGGCCTGCTCGAGTTCGGTGGGCGAGACGTCCCAGCCGGGCGCGCCGGCCCGGACGACGTCGCGAAGCCAGCCATAGGGCACGCGCATCAGGCGTTCACCCCGAACGGCAGCGAGAAGCGCACGTCACCCTCCACCATGTCACGCATGTCGGATATGCCGTTGCGGAACTGCAGCGTGCGTTCCAGCCCCATCCCGAAGGCGAAGCCGGAGAACTCGCTCGGATCGATCCCGCACGCCCGCAACACGTTCGGATTCACCATGCCGCACCCGCCCCACTCCACCCAGCCGGGGCCACCCTTCTTGTTCTCGAACCACACGTCCACCTCTGCCGACGGTTCGGTGAACGGAAAGAAGTGCGGACGGAACCGCGTCCGGCCCTGCGGACCGAACTGGGCACGCGCGAAGGCGTCCAACGTGCCCTTCAGGTTCGCCATCGTCAGGCCGCGATCCACCGCCAGGCCCTCCACCTGATGGAACACCGGCGTGTGAGTGGCGTCGAGTTCGTCGGTGCGGAAGGTGCGTCCGATCGACACCACGTACACCGGCAGCTCGCGCCGAAGCAGCGCGCGCACCTGCACCGGCGAGGTGTGCGTCCGCAACACCACCCGGGATCCCTCGAGATCTGACACGCCGCCGGAGGAACCAGGACAGCGCGCACCGGGCAACCCGACGTGAAAGGTGTCCTGCTCACTGCGGGCGGGATGGTCGGGCGGAAAGTTCAAGGCGTCGAAGTTGAACTGCTCCGACTCGACCTCGGGTCCCTCCGCCAGCTCCCACCCCATCGCCACGAACGTATCGGCGACGTTCTCGGCCAGGATCGTGATGGGGTGCCGCGCACCGAGCTGCTGACGAGTCGACGGCAAGGTCACGTCGATGCGCTCCGCCACCAGTGCGGCGGCATCGCGTTCGGCGCGCAGCACCGCCAGGCGGGCGTCGTAAGCCGCCTGCGCCTGCGTGCGGGCGACGTTGACCCGCTTGCCCGCATCGGCACGATCGGTCTTGGGCAGCGCGCCCAGGGCTTGCCGCGCAACGGCAATCGCCGAACGGTCACCGAGGTGCTCCGTCTTGGCCCTGGCCAACCCGTCGAGGTCGGCCGCGGCCTCGAAGGCGCTGCGGGCCGCGTCGACGGCGTCGGTCAGCTCCTGCTCGGACAGTCCTGGCTCCACCACCCGGCGATCATAGCGACGGCCGTGCGACTGCCACGACGTGGGCGCGAGGCCCTCGCGGGCCACCGCGGCGGCCGTGCGACCGCGGTGTCACATCCGCAGCCGCGCCAGCCACCACTGCAGGTGGCACGCGAGCACCTCGGCGTCCTCGGCCGACAGGGTCACCGACGCGGTCACGCGCTCGCCGTTGTCGTCGATCGTCGTCAGGGCGACGGCGTCGTCGACGATGCTCACCGAACACGCGAGCGACGATTGGCCGCCTCGCGCGTCGTGAAACCACCGGATGTCTTCAGGCGCCACGGTCAACACCTCACTCCCTTCGGTCGTGTCTGGGAGTAGGTCGGGCCGATGGCCGAAAACCGAACGCCCGATCGTGCACGAAGTTCGTTCGCGCAGATCAGATCAGGAAAAGACGTCGTCCACGATGACGGTCACCGTGACCTGCGTCACCGATCCGACGACGTCGGCGAGCACGGCGCGGCACGCCGCCTCCGCACGGGCGCCCGCAGCGGGCAGCACGGCGCCGTATCGGCCGGTGAGGTGGATCGCCACCCGCTCCAGGGTGGTGTCGGTGGACGCGATCTCCACGTCGGTGACCACGAAGTCGGGATCACCGGTCAACGCGTCGACCAGACGCATGTGCAGCACCAGGTCGCTGACCCGGAGCGCGCCGGGAATCACGCCGCCGTCCGGATCCGTCACGTCCAGGGGCCATCCCGATCTCGGCGTGGCACGGACGGCATCGATCACGCGGTTCTCGATGGCGCGCCATCCGGGTTCGGGTGCCTCGCGCAGGATCCGGGCGGCGCGACCCACGACGTCGTAATCGCCTATCGCCATTGTCGAAGCCTCTGTTGAAGGGTGGTACGGGCGCGGTGATGATGTCCCCGCGCAGCGTCGGGACTCAACGTCAGGATGTCGCCGATCTGCGGGAAGGTCAACCCTTCGACCTCACGCAGCATCCACACCGCACGTTGCCGAGGTGGCAATTCGGCCAGTGCCAACTCCATCGCCTCCAGGAACGCGTTGTTCGACGCCGTGGCGAACGGATCGGAATCACTGGTGGCGCTGAGGGGTTCGATGAGCCGGTCGTCGATGGGGACGGCCCGCTTCACGCGATGGGAGTCGACGACCTTGCGCGCGCAGATCGAGAACAGCCACGTCCGCACCTGCGAGTCGCCCCGGAACTTCGCCATCTGGCGCCAGGCCGCGACGAACGTCTCCTGCACGATGTCGTTGACCGCGTCGGCGTCGCGCGTCATGCGTCGCGCATAGCGGTACAGGGCGGGACCGTGACGTCGGATCAACTCCTCGAACGCCGCGGCGTCACCCGCGCGCGCCGCCAGCGCCAACGCCGCATCGTCGTCCGCCGCGCCCGGCGCATCGTCACCCACGGTGTCGTTCACGGCGCCGCTCTTCTCCGCCGGCGTGGCTCATCCCCACCGGCGTGGCTCATCCCCACCAGCGTCGCTCATCCCATCCAGCCCTGTGGCACGAAGCACAATTTAGCGGCATTCGGTTTTGCCAGGTACGGCCGACCCAACTGGTGTACGACGGACGAATCGAAGGAAGGACGATCGAGATGGCATCCACGTCGAGTTCCCCGACCACCGGTACCGCGACCACCAGCGCGGTGGCCGCCACCACCGGCGGCCCCCTGGCGACCAGCCACGGCACCACCACCATCGCCGACGTGGTCGTGTCGAAGATCGCCGGACTGGCAGCTCGCGAGGTCAGTGGCGTGCACGACCTGGGCGGCAACGCCACCCGCGCGGTGGGGGCCCTGCGCGAGCGCATCCCGGGCGCGTCGACCAACTACGCCCAGGGCGTCTCGGTCGAGGTCGGCGAGAAGCAGACCGCGGTCGACCTGGACGTCGTGGCCGACTACGGGGTCTCGATCGCCGAGCTGGCCGCCGGGATCCGCCGCAACGTGATCGCCGCACTCGAACGGATGACCGGCCTGGAGGTCGTCGAGGTCAACATCACCGTTCACGACGTCTTCGTGCCCTCCGACGGCGACGACGTCCCGGAGAAGACCTCGCGGGTCGAATAGTGGACGAGGACGTCGTGCCTGCCGACACGGTGGCGGACCTCGTCCGCGCCGTGCCGGGCGTCGCCGCCCTCCACCCCGGCATGTTCGGCGAGGTGGCCACGTTGCTACCGGGACGCCGCGTCATCGGGGTGCGCCTCACCGACGACGCGATCGCCGTGCACGTGGTGCTGACACCCGACGTGCCCGTGCGCGAGACCGCGGCCCAGGTGCGTGCGGCCGTCGCGGCGGTGCACCCCGGGGTCGCCGTCGACGTCACCGTCGAAGACCTCGCGACCGGCCCCCGTGGCTGCGTCTCGCGGCGCGACCCCGCCACCCCCGACACCCCAGGAGGATCTCGATGACGACCGCCACCGCAGGCATGTTGGCCGGCGTGCTGCTCGGCGTGGCCGCCGCCGCAGGCGGTTTCACGGGGTTCCTCCTCGCCCTCGTCCTCGGCGTGATCGGCTACGTCGTGGGCGGCCACCGCGACGGCGAGTTCGACGCCACGGCATGGCTTCGGGGCCGCGGTCGTGGCTGACGGGCACGTGCCCGCCGACCCCGACCAGCGGGGTGCGCTGACCGTCCGGGAACGCGCCGTGCAGCGGATCGCGGTGGCGGCCTGCCTCGGGGTCGCCGGGGTGCACCGGCACGGCGGCGGGCTCGGCAGGCTCGCCGGGCGGGACCTGCCGCGCGCCGAGGTCACCGTCGCCGGCGACCACGTCCGGGCCGTCGTCGAGGTCGCCGTCGACTGGGGAGTGTCCCTGGCGGCCGTCGCGCAGCGGGTGGGCCACGAGGTCACCGCGGCGCTGGCCGACCATGCCGGCCTCACCGTCGACGGCGTCGCCGTGCACGTGGCCGAGATCCTGGCACCCACGTCCGGCGGCACCGCGCACCAGGAGCCGTCGTGAGCGCCCCG
>NZ_JBYVYK010000069.1:0-22195 GCF_058148405.1 Mycobacterium sp. DHQP2018-32-09
GCGGGCGGGTCCGTCCTTGGCGGCCGCCTGCTCGGGCGCGGCCCCCTCGGCCGGGCGCTCGCCTGCGGTTTCCGGCGCGGCGGTGGGTGCCGTGCCGCCGGTCGGGTCCGTCGTTCCGGTGGGCCCCGCCGGCTGGGTGGGGACCGGCTGGGACGGGGGGCCCTCCGGCAGGGCTGGGGCCTCGGATTCGGTTGGTGCGGCGTCCTTCTCGGGCACGTCCTTGGTGGTCGAATGCGTCGAGGTGTGAGCGCCGCCGGAGCTGCTGACGTTCATCGCGGGCACTCGGTCGTCACTCGAGGTGGCGGGGGTCGAGGACCCGGACCGCGGCGGGGTGTCCGTGGCCGTACCGCTGCCGACCCCCGTGCCGCTACCGGCGCCCACGTTGATGCCGGTGCTGGTGTCCGTGTTCGATTCGGTGTTCGATTCGGCGTTCGATTGGCTGGCCGCTCCCGCACCCGCAGTCGATGCACCCCCGCCTGCAGCGCCTGCCGTCGCGGAGTCCGACGACTCCGACGCGGGCTCGGCGTGGGCGACTCCCTTGGCCATCGCCATGCCCACGCCCAGGGAGACGGCGAGCGCGCCGACTCGGCCGACGTACCTGGCGTAGGTGGTGGCCTTGGCCGCATGGCGTGGCCCGCCGATGGCGACCGGCCACTGATCGTGCGTCGACGTGCGGGTGGGCAGTCCCGATGGTCTGTGCTTGGGCGTGCTCGAACACATGGCGATCCGTCTCCCAGTACCGAGGGTCGAGCCGACGGCGCGCCGTTGTTTGAGCGTCGTCGGTCCCGACCTGCGTGTGTCACCGCCCGAGGGCGCGGGGAGCCCAACCACCGGCATCGGTGCCCGTCGGCACCGATGTCCAGAACGCTCCGCGATGTCCGCTCGGCGCGCGCCCGGTGGTTGCTGGGGACGAGTGTCGTGCGGTTGTCGACGCGAGCGTAAACGGCGCGTTGCCGGACCAGCCAAATTTTTGCCGACGTCAAATAACAGGTGGTTGCAGAGTCAAGGACGTTGGAAACCCGTGGGCGAGCCACGCGGAGACCGCGTGCTGCACCTTGCGCACGTCGTCGCCGACTCAGCTAATTGACGGCGACTAAAATTAACATACCCTTGGTCGGAACGCCGGCCGTGAAAGGCTCAATTGGAGAAACATTCGATTGCTGAAGCGTCGCTCCCCCGGGGTTGATGCCACCCCGCTGCAGGCACTGCCACGACGTTGCCACGCCCCGCCCGCGGCCGTCAGCGCAGCGCGGGGATGACCTCGCGCTCGAACAGCTCGATGCCGGAGCGGTCGTAGGCCGCTTCCGGGAAGTACAGGATGGCGTACTCGCAGCCCAGATCGGCCAGCCGCGAGAGCCGTTCGACGATCTGCTCGGGGGTACCGGTCGCCGATTCGGGTGCGGTCACGTTGGCCAGCATGGCGTCGACCGCCTCGGGGGCCGCCTTGGCCACCTGCCGAGACCTGATGCGCTCGACGCGCTCGGCCACCTCGGCCTCCGTGGCCCCCACCACGGCGTTGAGGTTCGCCGAGCGCACGATGGCGCCGAAGTCGGTGCCGACGTCGCGACAGTGGTCGGCCAACACGCCGGACTTGTGCCGGAACGTCTCGGGCTCACAGGAGAAGTTGGTGTACTGCGCGTACTTCGCGGCGATGCGCAGCGTCACCTTCTCCCCGCCCCCCGCGATCCACAGCGGAATACCGTTCTCCTGCAACGGCTTTGGGTTGACGATGGCGTCGTCCGCCTGGTAGTGCCTGCCGTCGAGACTCACTCGCCCGTCGCGCCAGGCCGCGCGCATGATCTGAACACCCTCGTCGAGCCGGGCCAGCCGTTCACCCGCCGACGGGAAGCCGTAGCCGTAGGCGCGCCATTCGTGCTCATACCAGCCGCCGCCGATGCCCATCTGCACCCGGCCGCCGGAGATCACGTCGACGGTGGCGGCCACCTTGGCCAGGTACACCGGGTTGCGGTAGCTCATCGCGGTGCACATCTGCCCCAGCTCGATCCGCGAGGTCGTTGCCGCGTATGCCGCCATCAACGACCACGCCTCGTGGGTGGCCTCGTCGGTGGGCACCGGAACGGTGTGGAAGTGGTCGTAGACCCACAGGGAATCCCACGGCCCCGCGTCGGCATGCGCTGCGAGATCACGCATTACGGCCCAATGGTCTTGAGGGGGAATGTCGACGAGATCGAGCCGCCAACCCTGCGGAATGAAGAGTCCGAAGCGCACGGCACCCCACTGTAGGCGGGCGGGCGCACCACGTCGACGGCCTCGGACGACCCCGGTTCGCTGACAGCTACCGCGGGCCTGATAATCATTCCGTTTGCCGGAATGTTGTCAGCCCCGCCGCCGTGGGCCACAATTGTCTACACTCGTAACCGTTCCTTGATCATCATGCTTCGAAATCATTCTTGGGGATTCTCATGACCGCTCGCACGAGACGGCTTTTGCTCACAGTGTTGTCGGGCTCGGCCCTGACCGCTGCACCCATGGCGTTTGCGACGGTCGTCGTTCCCGCCGTCAGCTCAGCGGACACCGTGAGCTGCCCCGATGGCACCGTCGTCGACAGCGAGAACAAGCAGTGCGTCGACCTGCTGTCGGGGATCAGCAAGCAGCTCCAGGCGCTGCCTCCGCCACCGTCGCTGGCGGCCGCCACGGGCGGCGGTGGCGGTGCGGGCGCGGGCCTGCCCAACCTGGGCGCGGGCGGCCTTCCCGGCATTCCCAGTCTCGGCACCGTCTACCTGCCGGACCTGGTGCTGCCCAGCGTCGGCCTGCAGCTCGTGCCGAACCTGAACCCGAGCTTCCCGATCAACCCCAGCTTCCCGATCAATCTGCCGGGCGCCGCCGCACCGGCTGCCGCCGCGGGAGCCGCCGCCGCCACGGCGGGTGCGCTGTCCAACCTGCCCGCGCCGCAGTTGCCGCCGCCGCCGGCGATCAACCCGCTCAACCCGCTGGGACTGCCGCCACCACCGGACCTGACGCCGGGCATCCCGTTGATCTGACGGGCGCGCGACATGCCACGAGGGCCGCACACCATCGGTGTGCGGCCCTCGTGGCATGTCGCACAATTCTTTTGGGCGGACCTGCTTTTCGGGCTGATCTGCTTCAGGACGCCGGCGGCGCTAGAGGACCAGTGGCACCGCGGGCCGGCAGCCCGCCACCGCGGCGTGCATCAGTGCCTCGTGTACCGCCACGCTGCGCATCAGGTGCGCGCGAGCCGACCAACCGCAGCTACACGCCGCGTGCGAGCGGAACTGATCGCGAACGACGACGGCCATGCCGCGGTGGCGCGGTGCCGCGTCGTCCGGTGAGGGCGCGGCGTGTCCGACGCGGGTGGTCAGCACCCCGACATGACGCGGATCCAAGTCCGCCACCGGCCTTCGTCGGCTCGAGGTGGCAGCGTGCAACATGAAAACTCAAGCTAGCAGAGCAGATCGCGGCTCAGAAGACTCGCCGCACAATGACTTTCACGTGTCGTGCCCGGACCTTGCCTTGGACAATGTTGCGAAGTTGCCAAAACCGCACGTGCCTGCGGATCTCTGTCTTCACACCCCTCGCGACGAGGCTCGGCGACCGTTGCCCTACCGCCCGTCGGGATGCGATTTCGTCGCGAGCCGCGTCGCGGTCGTCGTGGTGGGCGCCGCCGTAGTCACGCCGGCGGCCACGAACCCGGGTAACGTCCGCGACGTGCCGCGATCCATGGACCTCACCGCGTCGTCGCCACATCCGATCGAGAGCATTCGGGCGGCGTTCGCCGACCCCGCGTACTGGGAGTTCCGGCTGGGCTACTTCGACGTCGGCGCCCCGACGCTCGACGCGCTGCACACCGATGCCGCGGGCACGACCACCGTCGAGATGTCCATGCACTTCGGCGCCGACCAGCTCCCGGGCCCGGTGCAGAAGCTGCGCCTGGGCGCCATGCACGTGGTACAGCGCGAGACCTGGCATGCGGTGGCGGGCGGCGCGACCGTCGGCACCATCGCCGTCGACGCCCGCAAGACCCCCATCTCCGGCCGCGGCTCGGTGCACCTGCGCGCCGCGCCCCCCGGCACCGACCTGGCGGGCACCGCGGAGGTGGTCGTCAACGTCCCCCTCATCGGTGGGACCATCGCGAGTTTCCTCGGCGGTCATCTCTCCACCGGCATCCTCGACATCGTCGAGGTCACCGACACCTGGCTGGACCGCGCCGCCTGAGCCGAGCGCGCCGTCTCGCGCGTGGTTAGCCTCGGGGCATGGCACTCTCGAAGGACGAACGCGAGGCGTTTCTGGCCGAGCCCCACGTGGGCGCACTGTCGGTGGCCGCAAGCCCCGACCGGGGGCCGCTGACCCTCCCCATCTGGTACCAGTACTCCCCTGGTGGCCAGCTGTGGATCAGCACCGGCACCGGGTCACGCAAGCACCGGTTGATCGAAGCGGCCGGCCGCTTCTCGATCATGGTCGACCGTGTGGAGCCCACCACGCGTTACGTCTCCGTCGACGGCCCGGTCGACCGCATCGAGCCCGGCACCGAGGCGCAGGAAGAGGAAATGGCCCATCGCTACCTCGAGCCCGAGGCTGCCGAGCGCTTCGTCGCCTTCGCCAGGGCCAACCTCGGGCCCCACGTGTCCATCTTCATGACCCCGGAGCACTGGCTCTCGACGGACATGGGTTCCTTCTAGACGTTGCCCCAGACGCCGATCTAGACGTCGACGTACCGACGGGGTTCCGTACGCACCGGCGCATCGCCACCCCCGGCCACCGTCTCAGCATGTGGGAACCCGGGCTGGACATCGTCGGCCGATCCGTCAAGGCGCTGGCAACCCAGCCGTCCCCACCGAAGGCGGATTGCCACTCGGGGCGCATCCGCTGGCACATCAAGATCCAACCGCGACGAGCGGCGCCGTCAACGCGTGACACCGCGTTTGCCTCGATCGTCCTCGCCTCGGCGATCGCGGGAATCTGGCAACTTCCTGGACGGCCGCGCCGGTGCGCACCCCCGTGAGCTGCGGATGGCCCCTTTCGGAAAATGACAGCCCAGACCGCCACCCTCAACGCCGCCGGCCACAGCCCCACCGCGCAATCACGTGACGTCGCGCTCGCGGCCTCGATCGACAACCCGTTCGTGGTGTTCAAACCCGTCGTCGACAACGCGGTCACCTGGTTCGACGGCTGGATGAAGCAGGAGATCGCCAACCCGTTTCCGATCCTGAACCAGATCGTCGCCAACCAGCAGTACACCGTCTCGCAACTGGGCAAGGCCGCCGCGGGCTTGCAGAGCGGTGTCGAGCGGATCGTCCGCGAACTGCCCGCGACGTGGCAGCAGATGGAGCCACTGATCCGCGCGGGCGACATCAACGGCGCCATCAACGTGTTCATGGGCAACGGCCTCGCCCCCGTCACGGAATTGCTCCTCAACACGTGGACTCCCCTGGCACCCGCGCTACAGCGGCCGTTCGCGGTGGGCCAGGCCTACGTTCCGGCGATGTTCGAGTTCAGCCTGAGCCTGCTGCTGGGCACCATCGACTCCACCGTCGGCCTCGGCTTCGTGTTCGGCACGCCGCCCTTCGTACAGCAGGTCGTCACCAGCACTCAGAACGTGCTGGGTGCGATGTCGCGACTCGACGTCGTCGGCACCATCAACGCCATCCAGAACGGCCTCGCCGACGTTGCGCTCAACGCCATCGATCAGCTGCACAAGTTCACCGATGCCGGGGGCACGATCGAGTTCATCCGCAACGCCATCATCAACGCGCTGAAGACCCCTGCGCCTAGTGCGTCCTCCGTGTCGGCGGCTGCACTACCCGACACGTCGGCCACGCTCGTCAGCACCGCAGCGCTCGCGGCGCCGTCCGCCGACGCCGCTGCGCCGCCGGTCGCATCCGCCGGTGCAGGCGCCGGCTCGAGTGAACCATCCGGTACCGAGACCGGACTCGCGCCAACGGATCCCGCGTCGACCGACGGAAACTCCCCCGGCGTGCCGACGCCCGACGGCCGAACCACCGACGCACCCCCCGCCGAGCCCGGCGCCACCGAACCCAAGGCCACCGAACCCAAGGCCACCGAGCCCAAAGCCACCGAGCCCAGGGGCGACGAGTCCGCGACCGACCACAAGAAGGAGTCGACGTCCAAGGGCGCGGCCACGTCGGACTCCGGGAAGAAGTCGGCGACCCGGTCTGCGTCGGTGGGCGTCAAGTCCGGTTCCGCCTCGGCTTCGAGCGCCAAGGGCGGCCCCGCAAAGACCAAGGCCGACAAGCCCGCTCGCGACACGTCCGACGGTGGCGGCGGCAAGGGCAGCGACGGTGGCGGCGACTCCGACCAGTAGTCGACGCCGAGCAGACGCACGTGTGCCCCACTCCCGAGGGAGTGGGGCACACGTGCGTCTGGTGGCGAGGCGAACCTAGCCCTCCAGTGAAGCGGGCGGGGTGAACCGCTCGCCGTACTTGGCGGCCAGTTCCTTGGCGCGGGCGACGAACGCCTGCTTGCCGATGCCGTGCGCGCCCTCGTAGCCGACGATGAACTGCGCCGAACCGCCGGTGTACGGCGGGTAGCCGATGCCCATGATCGAGCCGATGTTCGCGTCGGCGGTGGACGTGAGCACGCCCTCGTCGAGGCACTTCTGCGTCTCGAGCGCCTCGGCGAACAGCATGCGGTCGATCATGTCCTGCAGCGGGATGTCACCGGCGTCGGCGGCGAACGTCTCGGCGAGCCCCTCCCACAGGCCGGTGCGCTTGCCGTCGACGTACTCGTAGAACCCGGCACCCTTGAGTCGCGACGGACGGCCGATCTCGATCATCTTGTTGACGACCACCTCGGCCGGATGCGGCTCGTAGGTGCCGCCCGCGGCCTCGGTGGCCTTGCGGGTCTCGGTGGCGATCTTCTGCATCAGCTCGAGGTTCAGCTCGTCGGACAGCTGCAGCGGCGGCGCCGGGTAGCCGGCCTGCGAACCCGCCTGCTCGATGCTGGCGGGGGCGACGCCCTCACCCAGCATCGCGAGCGCCTCGTTGACGAAGGTGCCGATGACGCGGCTGGTGAAGAAGCCGCGGCTGTCGTTGACCACGATCGGGGTCTTGCCGATGGCCAGCGTGTAGTCGAACACGCGGGCCAGCGCCTCGTCGGAGGTCTTCTCGCCCTTGATGATCTCGACCAGGGGCATCTTGTCGACCGGCGAGAAGAAGTGGATGCCGATGAAGTCCTCCTGGCGCTTCACGCCGGTGGCCAGCCCGGTGATCGGCAGCGTGGAGGTGTTCGACCCCAGCAGCGCATTGGGCTCGACGATGTCCTCGATCTCCTGGAACACCTTGTGCTTGAGTTCCTGGTTCTCGAACACGGCCTCGATGACGAAGTCGACGCCCGCGAGGTCCGCCGGATCGGCGGTCGGATGGATGCGGGCCAGCAGGGCGTCGCTGCGCTCCTGCGTGGTGCGGCCGCGCTCCAGTGCCTTGGCCTCGAGCTTCTCGGAGTAGTTCTTGCCCTTGTCGGCGGCTTCCTGCGACACGTCCTTGAGCACCACGTCGTAGCCGGCCTTGGCCGAGACGTAGGCGATGCCCGCGCCCATCATGCCTGCGCCGAGCACGCCGATCTTGCGAATCTCCTGCTTGGCGATGCCGTCGGGACGCGAGCCGCCGGAGTTGATGTACTGCAGGTCCAGGAAGAACGCCTGGATCATGTTCTTCGCGACCTGGCCGGTGACCAGCGATACGAAGTACCGGCTCTCGATGCGGCTGGCCGTGTCGAAGTCGACCTGTGCGCCCTCGACGGCGGCGTCGAGGATGGCCCGCGGCGCCGGCATGGGCGCACCCTTGAGCTGTTTGCGCAGCAACGCCGGGAACGACGGCAGGATCGCGGCGAGTGCGGGATGCGACGGGGTGCCGCCAGGCATCTTGTAGCCCTTGGCATCCCACGGCTGGGTGTGGGCATCGGGGTTGGCCTTGATCCACTTCTTGGCGGCGGGCACCAGATCGTCGACCGAGGACACCAACTCGTCGACCAGGCCGATTTCCTTGGCCTTGGCCGGCTTGAACCGCGTTCCCTGGCTGAGGATCTCCATGAACGCCTTCTGGATGCCGAACATCCGGACGGTGCGGGTGACACCGCCACCGCCGGGCAGCAGGCCGAGGGTGACCTCGGGCAGGCCGATCACCGAACCCTTGACGTCGGCGGCGATGCGGTGGTGACACGCCAGCGCGATCTCCAGGCCGCCGCCGAGGGCCGCACCGTTGATGGCCGCGACGACGGGCTTGCCCAGGGTCTCCAGCGTGCGCAGGTCGCGCTTGATGTCCTCGACCTCGGCGAACGCCTCGGCAGCGTTGTCCGGGCCGACCTTCAGCATGCCCTTGAGGTCACCGCCGGCGAAGAAGGTCTTCTTGGCACTGGTGATCACCACGCCGGTGATCTCCTCCTGCTCGGCGAAGAGTCGCTCGACGGTGGTGTGCATCGACGCCTTGTAGTGCTCGTTCATCACGTTGGCCGAGCCGGTCGGGTCGTCCAACGTCAGGGTGATGATGCCGTCGGCATCGCGGTCCCACTGAATCGTGTTCTCTGTCATGTCTTTTCAGTCCCCTTCTCGGATGCCCGGCGTCAGACGCGCTCGATGATGGTGGCCACGCCCATGCCGCCGCCGATGCACAGCGTGATCAGCGCCCGGCGGGCACCGCGACGCTCCAGTTCGTCGACCATGGTGCCGGTGATCATGGCGCCGGTGGCACCCAGCGGGTGGCCCATCGCGATGGCGCCGCCGTTGACGTTGAGCTTCTCGTCGGGGATGTTGAGATCCTTCTGGAACTTCAGCACCACCGAGGCGAAGGCCTCGTTGAGTTCGAACAAGTCGATGTCGTCGACGGTGAGGCCGGCGCGGTCGAGCACCTTGCGGGTGGCCGGGGTGGGGCCGGTGAGCATGATCACGGGGTCCGCACCGCTGGTGGCGGTGGCGACGATGCGGGCGCGCGGCGTCAGGCCGTTGGCCTTGCCCGCCGCCTCGCTGCCGACGAGCACCAGGGCGGCGCCGTCGACGATGCCCGAGCTGTTGCCACCGGTGTGGACGTGATTGATCTTCTCGACCGAGTGGTACTTCTGCAGCGCCACGTCGTCGAAGCCGCCCATGGCGCCGATGCCGTCGAACGCGGTGCGCAGCTTGGCCAGGCCCTCGGGGGTGGTGTCGGGGCGCATGTGCTCGTCGTGGTCGAGGACGATCAGACCGTTCTGGTCGCGAACCGGCACGACCGACTTGGCGAAGTAGCCGCCCGACCACGCGGCGGCCGCCTTCTGCTGGCTGCGCAGCGCGTAGGCGTCGACGTCCTCGCGGGAGAAGCCCTCGATGGTCGCGATCAGGTCGGCGCCGATGCCCTGCGGGACGAAGCCGATGCGGTAGTTGGTCTCGGGATCGCTGGCCCAGGCGCCACCGTCGGAGCCCATGGGGACGCGGCTCATCGACTCGACGCCACCGGCGAGCACCAGGTCGTCCCAGCCGGACCGGACCTTCTGCGCGGCGGTGTTCACGGCCTCCAGGCCGGAGGCGCAGAAGCGGTTGAGCTGGAAGCCGCCGGTGGTCTCGGGCAGCTTGGCGACGAGGGCCGCCGTGCGGGCGATGTCGCCGCCCTGGTCGCCGACGGGCGAGACCACGCCGAGGATGAGGTCGCTGATCTGGTTCTCGTTCAGGTCGGGGTAACGGGCGCGGATCTCCTCGATCAGACCTACGACGAGGTTGACGGGCTTGATCTCGTTGAGCGAGCCGTTCTTTTGCTTGCCGCGGGGGGTGCGGATCGCCTCGTAGATGAAGGCTTCTTCGGACATGTCTGACTCTCCAGGTCCTGTTCAGGTGGTGGGCAGGCCATGCGTCGGCCCGCGTGGAGGCTAGTCCTCGCACCCGCGAGCCTAGCAGCCTTCGCCCAACCGCTTGGTTGGGGTTGACACGCCCCGGGGCCCGACGCAGACGTGCCCGAACACACGGGTGTTCGGGCACGTCGGGGGCCGGTCGGCGGCGGTGGTGTCAGGCGGGTTCGGCCTGCGGCAGCGCCTGCAACGTCGGGTAGTCGACGTAGCCGCGCGGACCGGGCGCATAGAACGTGGACACGTCCGGGACGTTGAGTTCGGCACCGAGCAGCAGCCGGTCGATGAGATCCGGGTTGGCGAGGAAGGCCCGGCCCACGGCGGCCGCGCTGATCGCCTTCCAACCCGCCAGCGTCTCCATCTGGCAGAAGTCGGTGGTCAGATCGCGGCCGGTGTTGAGCACCAGCGGGCCGTCCCAGATGGCGCGCAGGGCCCCGAACGTCGCGGTCGACGGGTCGATGAGCAGATGCAGGTAGGCCAGCTGCAGCGGGGCGATGCGGTTGAGCAGCGCCTCGTACGCACCGACGGTGTCCATCTCGTTCATGTCGCCCGCGGTGTTCCCCGGCGAGATGCGCAGCCCCACCCGGTCGGCGCCGATCTCCGCGGCGACGGCCTCGACCACCTCGGCGGTGAACCGTGCGCGGTTTTCGTCCGAGCCGCCGTAGGCGTCGGTGCGCTGATTCACCACGTCGGAGAGGAACTCGTGCAGCAGGTACCCGTTGGCCGAGTGGATCTCGACGCCGTCGAGCCCGGCGTCCACCGCGCGCCGCGCCGCCGCGCGGAACTGGGCCACGATGGGCGCGATCTCGTCGGTCTCCAGTGCCCGCGGCACGGGCAGCGGCTGCTTCCCGGACGGGGTGTGCGTCGTGACGTCCGCGGCGATGGCCGACGGAGCGACCACCTCGGAACCGCTGATGTCGGGATGGGCCATGCGGCCGACGTGCCACAGCTGCATGAACATCCGGCCGCCCTCGGCGTGCACGGCAGCCGCGATCTCGGCCCACTTCTGCTCGTGCGCGTCGGTGTAGTTGCCCGGCGTGTTCAGGTAGGCGCCGTTGGCCTCCTTGGCGATCGCGGTGGCCTCGGTGATGATCAGGCCCGCGCCTGCGCGCTGGGCGTAGTAGCGCACCGCCAGGTCTGACGGCGTGCCGTCGGCGTCGGCGCGCGATCTGGTCAGCGGTGCCATGAAGATGCGGTTCTTGGCGGTCACGGCCCCGATCTGGACGGGCTGGAGCAGGGCTGCGTCGCTGGCGAGCGTGAACGTCATGATCGACTCAAGCCCGGCGCCGCCGGTTTCATTCCCGCCGCGCACGCCGCACGCACGTTCGCCGACGCCGCAGGCACGTTCGTTGACGCCGCAGGCACGTTCGCTACAGCGCCCAGGCCTGCGGCGGGCCCGCCAATGCCGCCTTGGCCTCGGCTCCGAGGGTGTCCAGGATCTCGACGTCGCCCGCCTCCAGACCGTCGAGTGCCAGCCGGACGAGGTCGGCGGGATCCGTCACGACGCCCTCGGGCACGTCGATGCCTTGCCGTTCGACGAAGTCGAACAGTGTCTGCGTGCCCACCAGGCCGGGCACGAGCGCGGCGACGAGGGTGCCCTGCGGCTGCAGTTCGAGCCGCACCCCGTTGGTCAGTCCCCACTCGGCCGATTTCGCCGCCGCGTAGGCGGTGTTGCCGCCGACGGTCGCCCATGCGGCCGCCGACAGCACGTTGAGGATGGCGCCGCCGCCGTTGCGCGCCAGGACGGGCGCGAACGCCCGGATCATGGCCAGGGTCCCGTAGTAGTTCGAGTCCATGGTCGAGCGGATGGCGGCCAGGTCACCGGTGACGAGGTTCCCGCCCGCGGTGTCGGCGGCATTGTTGATCAGCACGTCGACGTCGGTGGCGCGGGCGGCGGCCGCATCGACGCTCGCCTGGTCGGTGATGTCGAGGCGCACGACCTCGGCACCGGGCACGTCGACCAGCTCCGGCCGACGCGCCGTCGCGTACACCTTGGCTCCGCGTCGGAGGAGTTCGACGGCGAAGTGGTGACCGATTCCCCGGTTCGCCCCCGTGACCAAGGCCGTGGCGCCGTGCAGCTTCATGCGATCTCCCGTGTCTGACGTGTCGACAAAAGATGACCGATCGGTCATCTTGTCTTTACGGTGACACAACATGACCGATCGGTCAACTTGATAGCCTGGTCGCGTGCCAACGCCTCGCCCCACCCGCTCGGATGCCGTGCGCAATCGCGAGTCGCTACTGGCCGCCGCCGAACGGGAATTCGCCGAACGCGGCCCATCGGCCTCGATCGCCGACATCGCCCGCCGGGCCGGCGTCGCCAAGGGAACGGTGTTCCGGCACTTCACCAGCAAGGAAGACCTCGTCGCGGCCATCGTGATCGAGCACGTCGCCGCGCTGGCCGACGCCGCCCGGCGGTTGGCCACGGAAGCCGATCCCGGCGCCGCGCTGCTGGAGTTCCTGACGATCGCCGCCGATCAGCGCCAACGGCACGATCTGACGTTCCTGCAGACCGCCAGCGCGGGCGACCCGCGGGTCACCGAGGCGTTCGTCGAACTCCACACCGCGCTCGGCACGCTCGTCGAGCGGGCGCGCGCGGCCGGTGACATCCGCACCGACATCACCGAGGCCGACGTCTTCCTCCTGATGTGCGCGCCGGTGCATGCCGTCGAAAACCTCGCCGCCCCAGACCCGTTGCTGTGGCAGCGCTACCTCGGCATCATCTTCGACGGGCTGCGGCCCGCCGGCGCCCACCCCCTGCCGCACCCCGCCCCGACCTTGCCCTGAACCCCGGCCCCCGACGAGGGGTCCTCGGCATCACTAGGCTCGAACGGCATGACGGTCGAACGGCTCAAGCCCTACGCGGTGACCATCTTCGCCGAGATGTCGGCCCTGGCCGCACGCGTCGGCGCCGTCAACCTCGGACAGGGCTTCCCCGACGAGGACGGCCCCGCCGCCATGCTCACCGTCGCCGAAGAGGCCATCGCGGCGGGAGTCAACCAGTACCCGCCCGGCCTGGGAACCCCGGCCCTGCGGGAGGCCGTCGCCGCGCAGCGGCAACGGCGCCACGGCGTCACCTACGACCCCGACACCGAGATCCTGGTGACCGCCGGCGCCACCGAGGCCATCGCCGCCGCCGTCATCGGCCTGGTCGAGCCGGGATCGGAAGTCGTGCTCATCGAACCGTTCTACGACTCCTACTCCCCCGTCGTCGCGATGGCAGGCTGTCACCGGCGCACCGTGCCGCTCGTCGCCGACGGCCGCGGATTCGCCATCGACGTCGACGCGCTGCGGGCCACCGTCACGCCGCGCACCCGGGCACTGATCGTCAACACCCCCCACAACCCCACCGGAATGGTCGCCGGCGACGCCGAACTGGCCGCCATCGCCGAGATCGCCGTCGCCGCGAACCTCTTGGTGATCACCGACGAGGTCTACGAGGCACTCACGTTCGACGGCCACCGGCACCGCCCCCTGGCCGCCTACCCCGGCATGGCGCAGCGGACCATCACGGTCTCCAGTGCGGCCAAGATGTTCAACGTCACCGGATGGAAGATCGGGTGGGCCTGCGGGCCCGCCGAACTCATCGCGGGGGTGCGCGCCGCCAAGCAGTACCTCACCTACGTCGGCGGCGCACCGTTCCAACCCGCCGTCGCCCATGCGCTCGACCACGAGGACCACTGGGTCGACGACCTGCGCGCCACGTTCGAGCGACGCCGCGACGTGTTGTCGACGGCGTTGCGCGACATCGGTTTCGACGTACACGACAGCCACGGCACGTACTTCCTGTGCGCCGACCCGCGCCCGCTGGGGTACCACGACAGCACCGCCTTCTGCGCCGAACTGCCGGAGCGGGTCGGCGTCGCCGCCATCCCCATGTCGGCCTTCTGCGACCCGCACTCGTCACACCTCGACCAGTGGAATCACTTGGTACGCTTCGCGTTCTGCAAACGCGACGACACCATGGACGAGGCCGTCCGGCGACTACGGGCGCTCAAGGCCTAGACCGTCCGAGACACTCCAAGACACTCCAAGGCACTCCGAGGCCCTTCAAGGCCCTTCGAGGCCCTTCGAGACACTTCAAAGCCCTTCGAGGCCCTTCGAGGCATGGGCCGTCACAGGCTCGCGGCAACCTCCCACACCGCTTCCAGCGCGTGGGGTTCCGCGGCCCCGATGGGGCTGAACACGACGTCGGCGGCCCCGGCGTCCAGGTAGCGCCGCGCCTGCGCGGCGACGTCACGCGCGGTGCCGACCGCGGCGACGTCGACGATCGAATCGACGCCCTCCCGTTCGAGGACCCGGGCGTACGAGGGGATGGTCGCGTAGAAGCCCAAGACCTCCGCCGCGGCTGCGCGGCCCGCGTCGACGTCGTCGGTGACCAGCACCGGCACCGCCGCGATGATCTTCGGGGCTGCCCGGCCCGCGGCCGCGGCCGCCGCCGTGATGGTGGGCACGATGAACTCGCCGATGGTGCGGGGACCGGCGAGGTACGGCAGTGTGCCGTCGGCCAATTCACCCGTGACGCGCAGCGCCTTCGGACCCATGGCCGCCACGTACACCGGCAGGTGCGCACCACCGGCGACCGTCACCGGCCACTCCGGGGCCGCGGTGAACTGCTCGCCGTGAAACGCCACCGCGCCGGTGTCGAGGATCGACCGCAGCACCAGCAGGTGCTCCCGCAACCGGGCGACGGGATTCGGCCAGGCGATGCCGAAGGCCCGCTGCTCCACGGCATGCGCGCCCAGCCCCAGCCCCAGGCTGAAGTTGCCATGGGCAGCCGCCTGTGCGGTCTGCGCCTGGCTGGCGATCAGCAGCGGATGCCGCGGATTGACCGGGACGACGAACGTGCCGACGCCGAGGCCCGGCACGGCGGCGCCCACGTGTCCTGCCAGGGCGATGGCGTCGTGGTCGAATCGCTGCGCGATCCACACCTGCCGGACGCCGGCGTCGTGGGCGCGGCGCGCCTGATCGACGGCGGCGTCGACGTGGTTGGG
Organism: Mycobacterium sp. DHQP2018-32-09; assembly: GCF_058148405.1. Classification (NCBI taxonomy): domain Bacteria; kingdom Bacillati; phylum Actinomycetota; class Actinomycetes; order Mycobacteriales; family Mycobacteriaceae; genus Mycobacterium; species Mycobacterium sp. DHQP2018-32-09. Next base: position 14,799 of record NZ_JBYVYK010000069.1, read on the forward strand.
CGCGGTGCGGTCGGGGTCGAGGACTACTCCGGTGGCCATGGCAGGCACAACCGGTGCCGGACACGCCGCCATTCCCCTGCGCTCACCACGAGCGCAACCCCTAGCCGGCCTTCTGCTTCTCCAGCACGCGCTTGCGCAGCCCCTTGGTCGCGGTGTCCAGCAGGCCGCTGGCCCCCTTCTTCACCAGGAATCCCGGCAGCGGCGCCTGCAGGTCCACCATCAACTCGAAGTGCACCACGGTCGCGTCGCCGTCGGGTGTCAACCGGTAGCGCGCCTCCTGCGCCTTCTGCTGGGTCGACTCCACCAGGGTCCACCCCACGCCGTCGTCGAAGACCTGGAAGTCCAGGATCTGCTCGTCGGACACGCCGACGATCTTGACGACCTGACGCGACCGGCTGGGTCGTCCTTCGTCGTCGCGTTCCAGGATCTCCACCTCCTGGTGCGCCGACGACCACTCGACGAGCGACTCGAGGTCGTACAGCACCGCGAGCACCTCCTCGGGCGTGGCTTCGATGGTGATGCTGCGGGATTCCGTCACGGCCATGGCAGCAGGATCTCCACACCGCGGCCCGCCGAAACCGCCACCGTCAGCCGCCCTTCTTGATCTTGAGCACCTGCTTGCGCAGACCGTCGGTGGCCGTCTCCATCCCGCCCTTGAGGGTGCGCTTGACGATGAACCCCGGCAGCGGCACCGACAGGTCGATCGACATGTCGAATCGCACCTTGGTCCTCGCGCCGTCCGGGGTCAGCGTGTAGCCGGCGTCCTGTGCCTTCATCTGCCCGGACGACACCAGCGTCCACGACACGCCGCTGTCGGTCCAGGTGTACTCGATCACCTGCTCGTCGGTGATCCCGGCGGCCTTCACCGTCATCTTCGCCCGCTTCGGGCGGTCGTCGGGGAAGCGTTCCACGACCTCCGACCGCTGGTACTGCGGCGACCAGCTGGGCGTCGACTCGACGTCGGCGATGACGTCCAGGATCTCGGCCGGGGTCGCTTCGATGACCACTTCACGTGAGTCGGAGACTGCCATGAGCAGTGACAGTAGCCAGCGCATGCGCCGATGTGCGCGGTTTCGGGCACGCCGCAACGCCCGGGCCCGGTGTCGTGCACCGTTCACCCTTGGGTGGAAACATCGCTGCGGTGACCGACACCCCGCAGACCATCGCCTACCCGGCCATGGGCGCACGTCCGCATCGGCGCGACGACGAGGCGCTCGCCCCGCACGTCATCGTGCTGTTCGGCGCGACGGGCGACCTGGCCAAGCGCAAGCTGATCCCGGGCATGGCCTACCTGGACCAGTCCGAGTTGGCGCCCGACATCCAAGTCGTCGGCACGTCACTGGAGGAACTCACCGACGACGAGTTCCGCGCGATGGCCAAACAGGCCATCGACGACTACGGCACGCACAAGCTCACCGACGAGCAGTGGGCCAACTTCTCGAAGACCTTGACGTACGTACCGCAGGGCGCGGGCCCCGAGGCGCTGGCGGCGGCCGTCGCCGAGGCCGAGCAACGACTGGCCACGACGGCCAGGCCCGGCACGGAAGTACAGCGGCTGCACTATCTTTCGGTCCCGCCCAAGGCGGCGCGCGCGGTCATCACGATGCTGCGCGAGGCCGATCTGGTACAGCGCTCCCGCGTCGTGATGGAGAAGCCGTTCGGCACCGACCTCGCGAGCGCGGTCGCCCTCAACGACTTCGTCCACCAGACGTTCCGCGAGCGGCAGATCTTCCGCATCGACCACTTCCTCGGCAAGGAGGCGGCGCAGAACATCCTGGCCTTTCGCTTCGCCAACGGTCTGTTCGAGCCCATCTGGAACCGCAACTTCATCGACCACATCCAGATCGACATCCCCGAGATGCTGGGCCTGGACCAGCGCGCGAACTTCTACGAGAGCACCGGTGCCTACAAGGACATGGTGGTGACCCACCTGTTCCAGGTGATGGCCTTCGTGGTGATGGAGCCGCCCACGGCGCTGGAACCACGCGCCATCAGCGAGGAGAAGAACAAGGTGTTCCGCTCGATGCTGCCCGTCCGATGTGACGACGTGGTACGCGGCCAGTTCCAGGGCTACCGCGAACTCGACGGCGTGGCACGGGATTCCGACACCGAGACCTTCATCGCGCTCAAGGTCGGCATCGACAACTGGCGCTGGGCGGGCGTCCCGATCTACCTGCGCACGGGCAAGCGGATGGCCGAGGGCATGCGCATCATCTCCATCGCCTTCAAGGAGGCGCCGCGGACCATGTTCCCCGCCGGGTCCGGCGTCGGCGCCCAGGGGCCGGACCACCTGACGTTCGACCTGGCCGACAACTCGAAGGTGTCGCTGTCGTTCTACGGCAAACGGCCGGGGCCGGGCATGAAGTTGGACAAGATGTCGATGCAGTTCTCCACGCAGGAGATCGACACCGTCGGCGACGTGCTGGAAGCCTACGAGCGGCTGATCCTGGACGCGATGCGCGGCGACCACACGCTGTTCACCACCGCCGAGGGCATCGAATCCCTGTGGGAGCGTTCGAGGCAACTCCTCGAAGATCCGCCACCGGCCAAGTCCTACCCGCAGGGCACCTGGGGCCCCAACGCGATCCACCAGCTGATCGCGCCGAACGCCTGGCGGCTGCCGTTCGAGCGGACCTGGCGCGAGCACGAGTAGGCGCGCCACCTCCCACCCCGCCGGCTCGGGGCTAGGCTCGTCGCATGAGCGATCCCGTCGATCCCTCCGTCGGTCCGAGCGGCCCGGGGTGTGTGGAGTGCGACGCCGCGGGCGGCTGGTGGGTGCACCTGCGGCGGTGCGCGGCCTGCGGTCACGTGGGCTGCTGTGACGACTCGTTGGCCAGGCACGCCTCGGCGCACTGGCGCCAGAGCGGGCACCCCATCATCCAGTCGTTCGAGCCGGGCGAGGACTGGTTCTGGGACTACTCGGAAAACGCCTACTACGACGGTCCCGAGCTGGCGGCACCCGACAGTCACCCCGACGACCAGCCGGTCCCCGGCCCGCGCGGCCGGGTGCCCGGCAACTGGATGGCGTTGCTGAACGACCGCGCCGACTGAGGTGAAGTCGAGCGACGAGAGCACCCTCACCGTCGTCGTCGCCTTCGCGGCCAACCTGGCCATCGCGGTGGCCAAGACGTTCGCGGCCACGGTCTCCGGGTCGGCCTCGATGAGCGCCGAGGCGGCACATTCCTGGGCCGACACCGGCAACGAGGTGTTCCTGCTGGTGGCCAACCGCCGCAGTGCGCGCCAAGCCGACGAGCGCCGCCCGCTGGGGTACGGCCGGGAGGCCTACGTGTGGTCGCTGCTCGCCGCGATCGGACTCTTCGTGGTGGGTGCGGCCGTCTCGGTCTGGCGCGGCGTCACCGAGCTGCTGCACGGCGCCGACGGTGCCGAGGACTACCGCCTGGCCTACGTGGTGCTGGCCGTCGCGTTCGTGCTCGAGGGAACGTCCCTGCTGCAGGCCACGCGTCAATTACGCCGTGAGGCAGACGAATTCGACAGCGACGTGCTGGACTACGCGTTCCGCACGTCCGACCCGACGGTGCGGGCGGTGTTCGCCGAGGACAGCGCGGCACTGATCGGCATCGTGATCGCGTTCGGCGGCCTACTGGGTCACCAGCTGACCGGGGCCGTGGTGTGGGACGCCGTGGGGTCGATCCTGGTCGGCGTGCTGTTGGCCGTGGTCGCCGTCGTGCTCATCGACCGCAACCGCCAGTTCCTCACCGGGGAGCCCGGATCGCCGCGCATCCGCGAGGCACTGACGGCCCGCCTGGCCGACTTCCCCGAGGTCGCCGAGGTGCGCTTCCTGCGGCCGGAGTTCATCGGCCCCAAGCAGCTGTTCGTGATCGCCAGTGTCGACCTGGTCGGTGACGCCGTCGAATCCTCGGTGGCCACCACCTTGCGCGCGCTCGAACGACGACTGGAAGAGACCCCGTACGTCGCGGAGGCCGTCCTCACCGTATCCGAACCAGATGTGTCCGAATCGCATCGAGATTGAGGGACACCACGGCGGGGTACGACCCGACCGTGAGCACACCCGATCCCACGACCGCGCCCTCGGACTCCGGGCCGCAGGGCCGTGAAGACGTACAGAGCGATCCGGCCAAGGGCGCCGAGGAGCGCGCCGACTGGAGCGACGAGGGCGGCGCGACGGCCGAGGGGCCTGCCGACGACTGACCTACCTGGCGAACCGCCATCCGGCCAGCACCGCCTTGGCCGCGTTGAAGCCGGGAACGAACGTGATGCCCGGCCCACCGTGACAACCGGCGCTGCCCAGGTAGAGGCCCGCCAGCGATAGCGGCCGGTCGAGGTGGCCCCGGGGGCCCGGCCGGTTGGGCCCCATCTGTTCGGGGTGGATGAGGCCGTGACAGTAGTCCCCGCCAGGGGCGCCGAACATCGTGGCCATGTGGCGCGGCGTGAACGTCGTGTGCCGAATCACCCTGTCGGCGAAGTCCGGTGCCAGTCGGGAGATCTTCTCGATCACGCGGCGTCCCATCTCCACCTTCGCGGCACCGTAACCCTCGGCCCCGGGGTGGACGGGAAACCACAGCGAGAAGGCGGACGCGGCGTGCTTGCCCGCGGGCGCCAGGCTCGCATCGTGTACCGACGGGATCTGCAACGCGATCGAGGGGTCGGAGGGCACGATGCCGCGGCGGGCATCCTCCCACTGCTGCTGCAATTCCTCGGGCGTGCTGAAGATCCCGATGTTCGACTGCATCGCCGGGTCGTTGAGCAACTCGTAGGGCGCGGCGAAGGTGGGCACGCCGTCGAGCGCGAAGTGCATCTGCAGGTAGCTGCCCCGGTGGTCCACGCGGGCGTACCGGGCGCGCACCTCGGCGTCGATGGCGTCGGCGGCCACCAGTTCGGTCACCGTGCGGCTGGGGTCGACGGCCGACACCACCACCGGCGCGGTCACGACGGTGCCGTCGTGCAGTCGGATCCCGGTCACCGCACCGCCGGTGGTGGTGATCTCGTCGACGGGGCTGCGCAGGCGCACCTCGCCGCCCGCCGCGGTGAACGCATCACGCAGATGGGTCGTCAACGCCCCGATGCCGCCGCGGAGCTTCTTGACCAGCAGCGCATTCTCGTCGGGCACGGCGAACCCGAACGCCAACGCCGCTGCAGTGCCCGGGGTTTCGGGTCCGCGGTAAGTGGTGTTGACCGCCAGCAACGCGAGCATGCCCCGCAGCGCACCGTGCTTGTTGCGATCCGGCAGGTACCGGTCCAGGACGTCGGTGACCGAGCCGAACAGCAGGTCGGTGATCGTCGAGCGCTCGAAATCGTTGGTCGCGCAGGCATACATCTCGTCGAGCGTGCGCGGGGGACGGTCGGCCTCGAACCGCCCCAGCGCCCGGGCGGGAGCCTGGCACCAGGCCATCAGACCCGCCATGCCCGCGACGGTCTCGGAGCCGTGCACCTCGTCGAGGTGCGTCATCAGACGCATCGGATCGGTGTAGTAGATCAGCGGTTCGTCGCCGACGCCGCGGAACGACACCGACATCACGTCGAGGTCCACGGTCGGCAGGGCGTCGAGTCCCAGTTCGCGGCTGACCTCTGCGGACGTGGGGATCTGTACCGAGCCGGCGATCTCGAAGTGGTAGCCGTCGAACAGTTCCACCGTCGAGGCCATCCCGCCGGCATGGCGTTTGGCATCCACGCACAGGGTGCGCAGGCCGGCGCGCTGCAGCAGCGTGGCCGCGGTCAGTCCGTTGTGGCCCGCGCCCACGACGATCGCGTCGAAGTCCGTCATGGCCCCCACGGTCGCACGGATCGACCAGCGTTTCGTCAAATTTGACGAAACTTGGCGGCGCTATGCGTCCAGACCCGCCGCCACGGTCTCCAGCGCCGCCCGGCACAACCGCGCCAACTCCGGCAGCGAGCGGTTCGGATCCAGCATCCACACCTCCATGGCGCCGAACACCGCCGCCGCCACGCACCGAGCCGTCACCGTGATGCGCAGCCGCTCGTCGCTGCCGGGCAGTGGCGCTCCCGTCCGCAGCAGGTACTCCTCGACGGCCTCGGCGAAGTCCGCCTCGACCTGACGCACGTGCCGCACGATGCGTCCCGCATCCAGTTCCTGCGCCCGCATGTCGGCGATCGTGGCGACGGCGTCCACGTCGTACGGCGCCGCCAACACGGCGGCGTGGACGGCGTCGATCAGCGGCTGGTCACCAGGCTGACGCTGCAACGCAGCCCGAAACCAGTGCAGACCCGCGTCATAGTCGGCGAACAGCAGATCGTGCTTGGAGGAGAAGTGCCGATAGAACGTCCGCAGCGAGACGCCGGCGTCGGCGGCGATCTGCTCGGCGGACGTGTCGTCCACCCCCTGGGCCAGGAAGCGCACCAGCGCCGCGCGGCGCAGGGCCTCCCGGGTGCGTTCGCTGCGCGCCGTCTGGGCCTGGCGCACCGGACGGCCCATCAGGCGTCCGGACGCAGCAGCGCGACGGCCGCCGCCACGGCCTCCTCGGTGACGTCGCTCATGCGGCCCCCGTTCTCGACGGTGCTCGCGGTGAGTTCACGCAATCCGCCCAGCAGCATGACGAGCCGCTGCCGCGACACCAGGCCCGCCCCCTCCGCCCGGAAGCCCTCCGCTCCGGCCAGCGTCTGCACCATGTCCACGAACAGGTCCAGGCCCTCCCGCTGCAACCTCCGCGCCGTCATGCCGAGGGCGGGGACGTCGCGAATCCAGCTCAGCATCAACGCCGACCGCGACTCCATCGCCGCCACCCACGCCTCGACCGCCTGGCGCACCTGCTTCTCCCACGGCGCACCCGCGTCGACGGCCCCGGTGATCTGGCGGATCTGCTGGGCATTGGCCTCGGTCAGCAGCGCGATGAAGCACTCTTCCTTGCCCGCGAAGTGCTCGTAGAACGTACGGCGCGACGTCCGCGCGCGTCGCACGACGTCGGCGATCGTCGTCTTCGCATACCCGTCGGCAGCGATCGACGCCTCGAGCGCATCGAACAGACGTTGGCGGAAATCGGTCTTCACAACGCCGTCGATGGTAGTCCCCCGCATCCGTCGACCGGCTCACACCGGGTTTCGACGCCCCGATTCGAGGAACTCGGGGCACACGACCACCGGGAACGTCCGAGGAAGGGACACCATGACCGACGGCAACACCGCGGACCAGGCGCGCAAGGGCCTCGTCGACACCATCAAGGGCAAGGCCAAGGAGGTCGCCGGCGCCGTGACCGGCAACGACGAGCTGGCCCAGGAGGGCCAGCTGGAGCAGACCCAGGCCAAGCACCGCCGCGAGGCGGGCGGCCTCGAAGCGGTCGCGCAGGCCGAGGCCGAAGAGGCCAGGGAGGCCGTCGCCGACGCGCAAGCCGAATCGTTCGCCGAGCGCCGCACCGTCGACGCCGAGACCACCGCCGCCAAGTCCGAGATCCGCGGCGAGCAGG
>NZ_JBYVYK010000070.1:0-21034 GCF_058148405.1 Mycobacterium sp. DHQP2018-32-09
CGGGGGAGCGGGCTGCGGGGCCCGCGCGGCCGCGGCGGTCTGCAACCGGGCCAACTCCCGACGGTGCCGCTCGGCGAGCACGGCGGCCAAGACGACGGGCGCCGGTGCTCCCGGCGGCGGCGGGGGCGACACCTGGGCCACCACCTCCGCGCAGATCCGCTGCGCCATCTGGTCGCGAAACGCGGGATCCAGTTGGTCTGCGCGGGAGAGGAATTGGCGGGCTCGCTCGGCGGCGTCCGGCTGCAGGCCGGACAGGTGCAGCGACGCGGCCCACCACGCCAGCTCCGGCGGCATCGGCGGCGGAGCGGCGAGCCGCGGTGCGCGCTCGGTGATCACGACGGTGCCCGCGAACACGTCGCCGATCCGCTTGCCCCGCGGTGAGATCAAGCTGCAGATGACGGCAGGACCGCCCGCCAGCATCCAGATCTCGACGAAGCCCGCGAGCGCCCGAAACAGGGCCTGCCGGAAGCGTTCCGGGCCACCATCGTCGGAAACCACCCGCAACCCCATCGCCATCTTGCCGAGCGTGCGCCCACGCGTCGCGACCTCCAGGATCAGCGGGTAGCCGACGAAGGCCAACACGGTGAAGATGACGAGCACGGCCGCGGCGAATGCGGGATCGGAGTTGGCCAACGTCACCGACCACAGCAGGATGCCCGCCAGGTAGAGGACGAAGACCACCACCACGTCGATGAACGCCGAGAGGGCCCGCACGGGCAACTGCGCGACGTGGATGTCGAGCACGACGGCGTCGCCGGTCACCATCGGCTCGGGCTGGGCCACCATGAGCGCCACGCTACTAGGATCGCAGCCGTGGATGTCGACGCGTTCGTGCTCGCCCACCGCGCGACGTGGGACCGCCTCGAGCAACTGGTGAAGCGTCGCCGCACGCTCACCGGCGCCGAGGTGGACGAGCTGGTGGACCTCTACCAGCGGGTGTCGACGCACCTGTCGGTGGTGCGGTCGGCGTCGGCGGACTCCGTTCTGGTGGGCAGGCTCTCGGGCCTGGTGGCGCGGGCGCGGGCCGCGGTGACGGGCGCGCACGCCCCACTGTGGAGCGAGTTCGCCCGGTTCTGGCTGGTGTCGTTCCCCGTCGTGGCCTACCGGTCGTGGCGCTGGTGGCTGGGCTCGGCCGTGGCGTTCCTGGTGGTGGCGATCGCCATCGGCGTCTGGGTGGCCCACGATCCCGAGGTGCGGTCGATGGTCGGGACGCCGTCGGACATCGCGCAGCTGGTGAACCACGACTTCGCCGCCTACTACAGCGAGAATCCCGCGTCGTCGTTCGGGCTTCGGGTGTGGCTGAACAACTCCTGGGTGGCCGCGCAGTGCATCGGCTTCGCGGTCCTGCTCGGCATCCCCATCCCCTACGTGCTGTTCCAGAACGCCGCCAACGTCGGGCTCTCGGGTGGGTTGATGTTCGACGCGGGCAAGGGCGACGTGTTCCTGGGGCTGCTGGCCCCCCACGGGCTGCTGGAACTGACGGCGGTGTTCCTCGCGGCGGCGGCCGGGATGCGGTTGGGTTGGTCGGTGATTGCGCCCGGCGACCGGCCCCGCGGCCAGGTGCTGGCCGAACAGGGACGCGCCGTGGTGTCGGTGGCCGTGGGCCTGGTCGTGGTGCTGCTGGTGTCGGGCCTCATCGAGTCGCTGGTGACGCCGGCGCCGCTGCCCACCTTCGTGCGCGTCGCGATCGGCGTCGCCGCCGAGGTCGCCTTCCTGGCCTACGTCGTGCACTTCGGCCGCAAGGCCGTACGGGCGGGCGCCACCGGCGACGTCGCCGACGCCCCCGACGTCGTGCCCACCGGCTGACCGGACTCAGAGCTTGCCGGTGGCCTTCAGCGCCAGGTACCGGTCCGCCAGCGCGGGCGCGAGGTCCTCGGGTCCGGCGTCGACGACGTCGACGCCGTGCGTGCGCAGCCGCGCCGCCACGTCCCGCCGCTCGTTGCGAGACCGCTCGGCTGCCGCGGCGTCGTACACCTGCGGGGCGTCGGCGCGCCCGGCGGCCAGGGCGTCGATGCGCGGATCGGCGACGGCGGCCACCATCACCTGATGCTTGGCGGTCAGCTGCGGCAGCACGGCCACCAGGCCCTCGTCGAGGGCCGAGGCGTTCAGGTCGGTCAGCAGCACCACCAGCGCACGCCGACGGATGCGCCGCTGCACCGTGGCGACCATCGCGGCGGCATCGGTCTCCACCAGCGAGGGCTGCAGCGGCGCCATCGCCGACACCAGCTGCGGCAGCAGGTCGGTGCGCGACGCGCCGTACAGACCCGCGCGTGGCACGCGGTCGTGGGCGATGAAGTCGACGTGGTCGCCCGCGCGGGTCGCCAACGCGGCCAACAGCAGTGCGGCGTCCATGGCCCAGTCCAGGCGGGGCCAGCCGTTCGGATCGGCGGCCGTGGGGTCCACGCCGACGCGGCCCGCCGACGTGCGGCCGGTGTCGAGCACCACCACGATGCGCCGGTCGCGCTCGGGACGCCACGTCCGCACCACCACGTCGGCCCGCCGCGCGGACGCCCGCCAGTCGATCGACCGCACGTCGTCGCCGGGAACGTACTCGCGCAACGAGTCGAACTCGGTGCCCTGCCCGCGGATCAACACCGGCACCATGCCGTCGAGTTCGCGCAGCTTCGCCAGCCGTGACGGCAGGTGCTTGCGGGACAGGAACGGGGGCAGCACGCGCACCTGCCACGGCACGCGCTGCGACCCCTGCCTGCCCGCCAGGCCCAGCGGGCCCACCGACCGGGCCGTCACCACCGCCGACTCCTGGTCGCCGCGCCGGTTGGGGCGCAGCGTCGTGATTACTCGCACCCGCCGGCCCGCGGCGACGTCGACGTCGTGGCTGCGGGGCAGGGCCCTGGCCGACGGCGCCCACGCGTCGCGCACCCGTCCGCGGAAGCGGCGCCGACCGTCGTTGTACACGAACAACTCGGCGTCGACGGGCTCGCCGAGCCGCGCCGCGGTGTCACCCGCACGCTCCAACCGCAGCGCCCGCGGGCTGCCGGCCAGCGCGACGTCGACGACCACCGCCACCACCAGCAGCCCCAGCACCACCGCGAACGTGGCTGCGGGCCAAGGGGACACGGAGACGGGGAGCACCGCCGCGACGGCGAGCAGCCCTGCGCGGCCGGTGAGGACCACTACCGCGGCACCGGCACGGCGGCCAGGATGCCGTCGAGGACGCCGTCGGGGGTGGCGCCCTCCAGTTCGGCCTCCGGGCGCAGGGCGATGCGGTGGCGCAGCGTGGGCCGGGCCATGGCCTTGACGTCGTCGGGGGTGACGTAGTCGCGACCCGACAGCCACGCCCAGGCGCGCGCCGTCGACAGCAGCGCGGTGGCGCCGCGCGGCGAGACGCCGAGCTGCAGGGCCGGCGAATGCCGGGTGGCGCCCACCACGTCCACGATGTATCCCAGCACCGGATCGGCCACCATCACGCGCCGCACGGCGTCGCGACCTGCCGCGAGTTCACCGGGGCCCGCGACGGCGCGCACGGCGGACAGGTCACGCGGGTCGAAGCCGTGGGCGTGCCTGGCCAGGATCGCGACCTCCTGATCGCGCGGGGGCAGCGGCACGTTGAGCTTGAGCAGGAAGCGGTCCAGCTGTGCCTCCGGCAGCTGGTAGGTGCCCTCGTACTCGATGGGGTTCTGGGTGGCCGCGACGATGAACGGCTCCGGCAGCGCGCGCGCCGCGCCGTCGACGCTGACCTGGCGTTCCTCCATGGCCTCGAGCAGCGCGGCCTGTGTCTTCGGGGGCGTGCGGTTGATCTCGTCGGCCAGCAGCAGATGGGTGAACACCGGCCCGGCCCGGAACTCGAACTCCGCGGTGCGCGAGTCGTAGACCAGCGAACCCGTGATGTCACCCGGCATGAGATCGGGAGTGAACTGGACGCGTTTGAACTCCAGGCTCAGTGCCGCCGACAGCGTCCGCACCAACAGCGTCTTCGCCACGCCCGGAACGCCTTCCAGCAGCACGTGGCCGCGGCACAGCAGCGCGATCACCAGCCCGCTCACCACGGCGTCCTGTCCCACCACGGCCTTCGCGATCTCGGCGCGCAGGGCCAGCAGCGCGGTACGGGCGGCGGCGGCATCCGGCTGCGCGGAATCGCCATGGCTGGGAACGGTTTCGGTCACGACTGCGAGACCTGCCTTTCGATGTCGTCGAGCTGTCGGGCGAGGGTGACCAGGTCGGCGTCGGTCGCCGGCGCCGGTCCGAACAACCAGTGGCCGTGCGCGGCGGGATCCCCGCCGATGCGGTGCGCGACGGCTGCGGCGACGACGGTCGGCGGTGCACCGCGGCGCAACCCCAGCCGAGGCAGCATGCGCTGCAGTGCGCCGGTACGCAGTGCGCCGGCGGCGCGGTCGCGCGCGCGGCGGGAGCGGTACAGCCTTCCGCGCCCCTCGACGGTCTCGGACGCCCGCACCACCACCGGAAGGTCCTCGGCCACCAGCGGTCCCAGCCGCCGGGCGCGCCACAGCGCCGTCAGCAGCACGGCGACGACCGCCTGCAGCAGCGCCCAGCCGACCCAGTCCGGGACGAGGTCGGTGATGGACGCGCCGGCGTCGGACTCGCCCTCGACGAACGTGGGGACGTACCAGACGACCCGGTCGGAACTCCCGGCCAGGTTCATGGCCAGCGCGGCGTTGCCCTGTTTGGGCAGACCCGAGTTCGTCATGAAGTCCGCGGTGCCCACCACCGTGGTGGTGTGATCGTCACCGCGCAGCTGGACCACCGCGCCGCCGTAGCAGCGGGTGACGTCGGCGTCACCGACCGCCCGGTAGGTGTTGCTGGTACCCAGCTGGACGTCGCCGGCGCGCTGGGCGGCGGGCAGGGCACACCCCGGCGCGCCGCCGAAGCTCGCCTCCGGAGCCACCTCCACCCGAGGAGCCAGGGCCTCGAGCGTGCGCGAGACCGGTTCGACGAGCAGCCGATCGCCGGGGACGGCGGCCAGGCGGCGCAGGCCGTCGTCGTCGACCAGGAACGAGGTCTCGGCGAGCACCAGCAGCGTGCCGGGTCGTGCTGCGCGTTCGACGTCACCGAGGGTCTTGGCCTCGATCACGTCGACGCCGCGGTCGCGCAGCAGGGTCACCAGGGCGCGCGCCCCGTCGGGGCTGGTGGAGTCGGCCCCCATCCGGGCGCCGGGCCGGGGCGCGGTGAGGTATGCCGTCAACGCCGAAACGGCGACGACGACGACCAGGGCAAGGGCCACCCAGCGCGCGGTGCGCCAGCGCCCCGTGCGCCGCCGGACCCCTGCCGTGGTGGTCATCGCAGCGTCGCCCAGTCGTCCGCGGACGCGGCCGGTTCGGCGTCCGTGGGCGCGGGGGTCCGAGTGCGCAACCGCTCGTCCAGGTCGGCGACCACGCGGTAGCCGGTCTCGGTGCCGGGGCGCTCGCCGTAGGTGACGTCGTTGAACGCGTCGGCAGCGCGTCGCAGCGGCGTCGTCAACGCCGGCATCCGAGTCCCGGCGTCACGCGCCAATTCGGTGGCGGTGCGCCCCGGTACGGGATGCAGCACGCCGGTCTCCTCCAGGTGTCGCGCCACCGCCCGCAACCGATGGCCGATGGCGGCGGCCCAATAGCCCTGGGCGGCAGCCGCTTCGGCGGCCGCGCGATGTTCGGCAGCGGTCTGGACGTGACCGTCGAGCAGCGCGGCCTCGCGAGAGCGGCTGGTGCGCATGGTCCGTCGCGCGACGCGAACGGCCACCACGACGGCGACGACGACGAGCGCCAGCAGCACGACGATGGTGAGCCAACCCCCGGGGATCGAGGCGCCCTTGACCATCAGCTGGAAGATCAGGTCGTCGATCCAGTCCGCCAGCCGATCGGTCAGTGAGCCCCGCGGGTAGATGGGCTTCGAGAGTTCGCGCTGTGCGGCGTCGTGCGCGGCGTCGCGGTCGATGTCGAGGCCGGCCACGTCACCGCTGCGGGGTCGGGGCCGTCAACCAGAGATGGTCGGTCGAGTCGGCGGGGGCGTGCGGCGGCAGGCCGACGCCGGTCTGCAGCACCAGGTCGAATGCCTCGGCGCGGATGCGCCGATCGGCGTAGAGCAGCACCACGATCCCCGCGGTGAACGGTGCGGTGACGATCTGGCCGATCGCCGACCCGATGGAGAGCAGGACCAGGGCCAACACCGAACCCGACGCCGACCCCGAGCCCACCAGCAACACCTGCCCGGCGATGCTGAACGGGATCGACACCGCGCCCGCGATGATGCCCGCCACGAGCTGTCCCAGCAGCCAGATGCCGAGCACCCGCCAGAAGTCGTGCTTGACCAGGGCCCACGATCGGGTGAACGAGGCCATCACGGGCAGCCGCTCCAACACCGCCAGGGTGGGCGCGAACGCCAGCATGGTGCCGGCGTAGACCAGCCCCGCCACCGCGGCCAACCCCAACGGGATGCCGACGACGAAAGCCGCTGTGCCCCCGATGATGAGCGCGACGACGACGATGATGCCCGTCACGATCGCGATGACCAGCGATGCGCCCAGGACGGTCAGGCCCACGACGCCGAACAGGGCGGGTAACCGGCCGCGGACCCGCTGCCACGCCTCGCCGATCGAGATGGTGGCGCCGAACACGGCGCGCCCCACCACGACCGTCAGCAGCCCGCTGAGCACCACGCCCGCGATGGCGGTGGCCAGACCTCCGGCCACGCTGGACAACAACGTCCCGACGATCCCGGCCGTCGAGACGTCCGGATCCGCCGACGAGAGGTCGCCGCCCAGCGCCCCCATGGCCGCGAGCGGACCGATTTGCAGGAGCAGGACCAGCAGCTGCGAGATCACCACGACGATGGTGGTGAGCCCGAGCGTGGCCTTGGGGTTGGCCCGCACGTAGGCGAACGCACCGTTGAAGATGTCGGCGAGCCCCAGGGGCCGCAGCGGAATGATGCCGGGCTTGAGCGGCGGCGGCGCCATTCCGGGGTAGCCGGGGTAGCCCTGCGGGTTGGGGTAGCCCGCGTAGCCCGGTGGCGGGTACCCCGCAGGCGCGGCCCCCGGGTATCCCGGTGGCGCGTACCCGGGGGGTGGGTAGAACCCCTGCGGCGCGTAGCCCGGCGGCGGATAAGCCTGCGGCGGGTAAGCCTGCGGAGGGTATTCCGGTGGTGCGTATTGCGGTGGTGGACCACCCGGCGGCGGCGGGCCGTACGGTCCGAACCCGCCGGCGTCGTTGGTCATGCTCACCATCCTGTCGTCGGCGCGAGAGATTGACAACGTCGCCGGTCATCGGCACCGGCAGCGTAGCGTCTCGGACATGTCGGAACTCAAGGCACGGTTGCGGGCAGATCTCACGGCGGCGATGAAGGCTCAGGACAAGCTGCGCACGGCGACGCTGCGCATGCTGTTGGCCGCGGTGCAGGCCGAAGAGGTGTCGGGCAAGGCGGCCCGCGAACTGTCCGACGACGACGTCCTCAAGGTGCTGGCGCGCGAATCCCGCAAACGCGGTGAGGCCGCCCAGATCTACGTCACCAACGGCCGCGGCGACCTGGCCGCCAACGAACGTGCCGAGGCGACCGTCATCGACGAGTACCTGCCCACCCAGATCAACGACGACGAGTTGGCCAACGTCGTGAACACCGCGATCGCTCAGGTGGCCGAGGAGATCGGACACCGTCCCGGCACGAAGCAGATGGGCCAGGTGATGAAGGCGGCCACCGCGATTGCCGCGGGCCGCGCCGACGGCTCCCGCCTGTCGGCTGCCGTCAAGGACCGGCTGTAGCGGGTTTTCCCGACCCGTCGCAGGGTATCCGGACCGCATGACGCGTTTCGGATACACCTTGATGACGGAGCAGAGCGGCCCGAAAGAGCTTGTGCAATACGCGGTCTCGGCCGAGGAGGCGGGATTCGACTTCGAGGTGAGTAGCGACCACTTCTCGCCGTGGCTCAGCGCCCAGGGCCACGCGCCCAACGCGTGGACCACCCTGGGTGCCGTCGCGCACGCCACCGAGCGCGTCGAGCTGATGACCTACGTGACGTGCCCCACCATGCGGTACCACCCGGCCGTCGTCGCGCAACAGGCAGCGACGCTGCAGATCCTCGCCGACGGCCGATTCACGCTGGGGCTCGGCAGCGGGGAGAACCTCAACGAGCACGTGGTCGGGAAGGGGTGGCCCACCATCGGACGGCGTCTGGACATGCTGCGCGAAGCCATCCAGATCATCCGCGAGCTGTTCGGTGGCGAACTGGTCGACTGGAAGGGCGAGTACTTCCAGGTGGACTCCGCGCGCCTGTGGGACCTGCCCGACGTGCCCGTGCAGATCGCCGCCGCGGTATCCGGTGACCGCTCGGTGGAGACGTTCGCGCCGCTGGCCGACCACCTGATCGCCGTGCAACCCGACGCCGACGTCGTCAAGGCGTGGCACGAGACCCGCAAGGCCACCGGCCTGTCGGACGAGGTGCGCGTGATCGGCCAGCTGCCGGTGTGCTGGGACCCCGATCGCGACGCAGCGATACGCCGCGCCCACGACCAGTTCCGCTGGTTCGCCGGGGGCTGGGCCGTCAACGCCGACCTGCCGACGACGGCCGGGTTCGCGGGCGCGACGCAGTTCGTGACGCCCGAGGACACCGCGGAGGCCATCCCGTGCGGACCGGACCTGGACGCGATCGTCGACGCCGTCGCCGAGTACGAGGCCGCGGGCTTCACCGACATCGCGCTGGTCCAGGTGGGCGACGAGAACCAGGACCGGTTCCTCGCCGAGGCGGCCGAACCGCTGCTGGCCGCGCTGCGGGCCAGGTCGTCCTGACGGAGAAGATGGCAGTCACTGCACCTTGATGGTTTGCTGTCGGCGAAGGCGGGGAACGCTGTCCTCGAAGCCGGCAACCACCAGGGGGAATGATGGCGTGGACGCTGTTGATCGCCTACGGATCGATCGCACTGGTGACGGCGGTGATCGTGCTGCTGGTCAGCGATCACCTCGCAACGGACCCACGGCCATTCGGCCAACAACTGCTGCTTAGCCTGGCCGCCGGGGTGCTGTGGCCGCTGATGCTGCTCGGGGTGGCGGAGATCAGCTCGTTCGCCGCCTACGCCAAGGCGTCGCGGGCACACGACGACACCGAACTCGACGCGCTGAGCTGAGTCGCCACCGCCGCGTCCTGCCGGCAGGGCGCGCGGAGGTTGCAGCAGTCCACGGTCTTAGCAGTCCACGGTCGTAGCACTCCAAGACGGCGAGAGGCCCCGACCAGGAATTCCCGGTCGGGGCCTCTCATCTGCACTTACGCCGTCGGGGTGGCGGGATTCGAACCCACGACCTCTTCGTCCCGAACGAAGCGCGCTACCAAGCTGCGCCACACCCCGCGTGAAGCCACGACAGCGTATCGCACGGGGGCCGATGGAAGCCAAACGCCCTCCGCTGACCCTGCCGTCGTGTAGTCGACGACGCCCGCGGGTACCCCTCCGCCAACGCGGCGGTCGGGCGCACGACCTGCTGCACGCTCCGCGACGTGGGGAGCGAGCAAGATCACCATCGGGTCAACGCCCGGCGTGGGATGAACCACGCAGGCGGTGACGTTCATGACAATCAGACGCACGCGTCGTGCGTCGACGAGAAGGGGAGACCACCATGACCGGCTTGGGAGCTGCACTGTACGGCGGGTTCTTCGGCCTCGCGGCCCTGTGGTTGTTCCTGACCTCCGACGCCGTCGCGGGCAAGCGTGCGCGCGAGCAGTACTTCGACGACGCCTACAACGCCTACGACGCCTACGCCGACCAGGCGCCGGAACGCTCGAACTCGACGAGCTTCGCCGCCGCCGACGAGGGGTCCAGCCCCGAGTTGGTCAGCCAGGCGTCGTCGAAGTAGGTGTCGGCGTAGCGGTCGCCCCCGTCGGCGATCAGCGTCACCACCGAACCGCTCCGTCCCTCGGCGATCATCTCCGCGAGCAACGCGAACGCGCCCCAGACGTTCGTTCCCGTCGATGGCCCCACCCGTCGGCCCAAGACCGAGCTGACGTGATGGGCGGCGGCCACCGACGCGGCGTCGGGCACCTGGATCATCCGGTCCACCACTCCCGGCAGGAATGACGGCTCGACGCGTGGGCGGCCGATGCCCTCGATCCGCGACGACTTCCCGGGCACGTCGCGACCCTGCTGGTAGGACGGGAAGAACGCCGAATTCTCCGGGTCGACGACGCACAGCCGCGTCGCGTGCCTGCGATAGCGGATGTAGCGGCCGATGGTGGCGCTGGTCCCACCGGTGCCCGCACCCACCACGATCCACTGCGGGCACGGATGCGCCTCGTCACGCATCTGCTCGTAGATGGACTCGGCGATGTTGTTGTTGCCCCGCCAGTCGGTGGCCCGCTCGGCATTGGTGAACTGGTCCAAGTAGTGCCCGCCGGTCTCGGTGGCCAGCCGCTCCGCCTCCGCGTACACCTGGCTGGCCTCGGACACGAAATGGCAACGCCCACCCTGAGATTCGATGAGTCGGATCTTCGCCGCGCTCGTCGAGGCCGGAACCACGGCGATGAACGGCACGCCCAGCATGGCCGCGAAGTACGCCTCCGAGACCGCCGTCGACCCTGACGACGCCTCGATCACCGTGGTGCCCTCACCGATCCAGCCGTTGCACAGCCCGTAGAGGAACAGCGAACGCGCCAACCGGTGCTTCAGGCTGCCCGTGATGTGCGTGGTCTCGTCCTTGAGGTACAGCTGGACGTCCGGGATCGCGCCGCGGGCGACCAGCTCACGCCACGCCGACGGCAGGGGATAGCGCAGCAGGTGCGTGTCGGCGCTCCGGCGCGCGTCGGCCTCGATGAGCCGCACGGCCTCGTCCACCCACTGCCGGGGTGCGCACCGACCTGCCGTCGACGTCCCGTCGGTCACCGCGCGGCGACGGTGGAATCGGTCACGCCTGCCCGGCTGCCCGCCGCGCCGCCCCCGGTCGGGGCGGCCACCAACGTCAACAGCGTCGCCTCGGGGCGGCAGCAGAACCGCAACGGCGCGTAGGGCGACGTCCCGATGCCCGCCGAGACGTGCAGCTGCGTGTCCGCGCCCCAGCGCGAGGGGCCCTTCGCCCGCGACGGGTCCAGGTCGCAGTTCGTCACGATGGCGCCCTTGAACGGCAGGCACAGCTGCCCGCCGTGCGTGTGACCGGCCATCACCAGCTGATAACCGTCGGCGGCGAAGCGGTCCAGCACCCGCGTGTACGGCGCGTGCGTGATGCCCAGTGACAGGTTGGCCGCGGGGTTGGGCTTGCCGGCCACCGTGTCGTAACGGTCGCGCTTCAGGTGCGGGTCGTCGACGCCTGCCGTGGCGATCACCAGCCCGTTGACGTCGATCTCGCGGCGGGTGTGCGTCATGTCGAGCCAGCCGCGCTCGGTGAACGCGGCCCGCAGGTCCTGCCAGGGCAGCGGAGTGCCCGTGACGCGCTTGGACTTGTCGAACAGGTAGGCGGCGGGGTTCTTGGGCCGGGGCCCGAAGTAGTCGTTGCTGCCGAACACGAACAGGCCCGGCACCGACAGCAGGTCGCCCATGGCCTGCACGACGGCCGGTACGGCCTTCGGATGGGCGAGGTTGTCACCGGTGTTCACCACCAGATCGGGCGCCCAGCGCGACAACTCCCGCAACCACGCCTGCTTGCGGCGCTGGCCGGGACGCATGTGGAAGTCCGACAGGTGGAGTACGCGCAGCGGTGACGACCCGGGCGTCAACACCGGCATCGTCACCTCGCGCACCACGAAGGCGTTGCGCTCGATGATCGAGCCGTAGACGAGCCCGGCGACCAGTGTGCCTGCTGCGGCGGCTGCCGAGTTCTTCAGGACCGTGGTGGCGGGTGCGGACATGACGAAAGCCTACTGCCACATCACGACGAGCACGCTGCACTCGTGGCCATCACGCCGTGACCACGACGGACTCACAGCACGTCGGCAGGCAACCGCGCCCGACCCTCCCGGGCCGCTACGGCGGCGGGGGAGGCGGCGGCGGACCCAGCACCGGCACCGTGATCGGTGGCAGTCCCGGGATCTCGATCACCGTCGAGCCCACCTGTGGTGGTGGCGCATTGGGGTCGAGGCCGGGGATCCCGATCGGGGGCGGCGGCGGAGCCGGCGCGATGCCGTTGCTCACCTGGATCGTGATGATGGACCCGGGCACCGTGGCGCCCGACGGCGACGTCCCGACGACGGTGCCGGCCGGCGACGAGCTGTTGACCGGGTTGGACTGGTCGGCCACCTGGAAACCGGCCTCGCGCAACCGTTGCCGCGCGACCGGCTCCGACATGCCCGAGATGCTGGGCACGCGGGAACCCGGTGCGCCGTCGACGTACCGCGGATCCACCGGCGGCAGCGTCACCGTGTCCGGGGTGATGGGCTTCATCGCCGTGAACCACGTGCGCGCAGGCTCGTTGCCGCCGAACAGGTTTCCCGAGCTGCACTGCCGCAGCGGGAACGAGCACAGCTCCGTCGGGGCCGTCGAATCGTCGTAGATGTAGTTCGCCGCGGCGTAGTCGGAGGTGAAGCCGAGGAACGCCGACGAGCGGTTGGCCTCGGTGGTGCCGGTCTTGCCCGACATCGGCAGGTTCCATCCCACCGAGCCCGCCGAGCCGGCCGCCGTGCCGCCTGCGGTGTCGTCCTTGCTCATCGCGTTGGCGAGCGTGTTCGCCAGCCCCTCGGGGACCACCTGCTCGCACGTCTCGGTGGTCACGGAGACCTCCTGACCGTGCCGGTCGTACACCTTGTCGATGGGGTTGGGCGGGCACCACACGCCGCCGGAGGCCAGCGTCGCGGCCACGTTGGACAGTTCGAGGGCGTTGACCTCGATG
This sequence comes from Mycobacterium sp. DHQP2018-32-09, assembly GCF_058148405.1. Classification (NCBI taxonomy): domain Bacteria; kingdom Bacillati; phylum Actinomycetota; class Actinomycetes; order Mycobacteriales; family Mycobacteriaceae; genus Mycobacterium; species Mycobacterium sp. DHQP2018-32-09. Next base: position 12,745 of record NZ_JBYVYK010000070.1, read on the forward strand.
GGGCCCAGCGTGAACGAGCCGAGGTTCTGCCGCTTGACGAAGTCGGCGAGGCTCTCGTTGCTGTCCGGATCGTAGTCGCGGGCCGTCCCGGGCAGCGCGTACGACCGCAGGCCCAGCTTGACCGCCATGTCGACGGTGCGCTGCACGCCCACCTGGGAGATCAGCTTGGCGAACGCCGTGTTGGGGGAGGTGGCGAGGGCGTCGGTGACGCTCATCGATCCGCGGTAGCTTCCGGCGTTCTGCACGCACCACGTGGCGGGCGGGCAGCCCTTGGCGCCGCCGGCGCCCAGGCCCTTGGCCTCGAAGCGTGCCGGGGAGTCCAACGTGGCGTTGATGCCCATGCCCATGTCGAGCGCAGCCGCCGTCGTGAAGATCTTGAACACCGAGCCCGCACCGTTGCCGACCAACGAGAACGGCTGCGGCTGCATGGTCTCGCCGGCGTCCAGGTTCAGGCCGTACGTGCGGTTGCTGGCCATCGCCACCACCGGGTGCGTCTCCTTGCCCGGCTTGATGATGCTCATGACGCTGGCGACGCCCTCGAGGTCCGGGGCGGCGATGCCGTCGATCGACGACTTGACCTGCGCCTGGATGTCGGGGTCGAGCGTGGTGCGGATGAGGTAACCGCCCTTGGCGACCTGCTCCTTGCTGATGCCCGCGCGCGCCAGGTACTCCAGCGCGTAGTCGCAGAAGAACGCCCGGTCACCGGCGGCGATGCAGCCGCGCGGCAGCTCCTGCGGCGCGGGCAGGATGCCCAGCGGCTGCTCCTTGGCCGCGCGCAGCGCGTCGGCCTCCTGCGGCACGTTCTGAATCATGGTGTCCAGCACCAGGTTCCGCCGCGCCAGGGCGCCGTCGGGATTGGTGTACGGGTTGAGCGTGCTGGTGGACTGCACCATGCCCGCCAACAGCGCGGCCTGCTGCCAGTTGAGTTCGGAGGCGTTGATGCCGAAATACGTCTGCGCCGCGTCCTGCACGCCGAAGGCCCCGTTGCCGAACGACACCAGGTTCAGATAGCGCGTGAGGATCTCCGGCTTGGTGAACGTCTTGTCCAGCGTGAGCGCCATGCGGATCTCGCGCAGTTTGCGGGCCGGCGTGGTCTCGATGGCCGCGCGCTTCTCGGCCTCGGTCTGTGCCACCACGAGCAACTGATAGTTCTTGATGTACTGCTGTTCCAGCGTCGACCCGCCGCGGGTGTCGGCCGCCCCGGACAGGTAGCCGGACAGCCCGGTGAGGGTGCCCTGCCAGTCGACGCCGTTGTGCTCGGCGAAGCGCTTGTCCTCGATCGAGACGATCGCGAGCTTCATGGTGTTGGCGATCTGGTCGCCGGGCACCTCGAACCTTCGCTGGCTGTAGAGCCACGCGATCGGGTTTCCCTTGGCGTCGGTCATCGTCGAGACCGCGGGCACCTCGCCCTCGACCAGTTGGGCCGAACCGTTGGCCACCACGTCGGAGGCGCGGTTGGACATCAAGCCAATGCCGCCTACCAGCGGAAACATCAATCCCGCGGCGATCACGCTGGCCAACACGACGCACCAGGCCAACTTGATCACCGTGACCGCCTTGGGCGGTCGACTCGGTGGGCGCTCGGACATGGGTTACAGACTAGCGACGTGGGCGGGTAAAGCCCCTCTCGCGGCCGCAGACCGTGCTAATCCACCCGTACCCGGGCGCGACCGCCGTACTGCGGAACCGGTCACCACGAGCAAAGATGGATGACGGCACGGTTGTCCCAAAAAATCACGATTTGACTGTTGCGCAAAAGGGCCCTGACCACCTAGCTTGGACACACGGTGCGATCTAGGTAACACTATCGATCGCAATGTGGCGTAAATCGCACACGCGATGTACGCGAGGGGACCGTCGTCGACGCGGCGGCTGGACGGAGGGATCGCAGGTGTCAGCTTCTCGACCCGCGGCGCGTAGGACGATCACGACTTCCCCGGTCAACGGAGTGGTCCAAGGTGTGGAGGCGGAAGCCCGCATCGCATGGGTCTCTCAAGCCAGATGCCGTCAGGCAGATCCCGACGAGTTGTTCGTGCGCGGCGCCGCCCAGCGCAAGGCCGCCGTGATTTGCCGGCACTGCCCCGTCATCCTCGAATGCGGTGCCGACGCCCTCGACAACCGCGTGGAGTTCGGCGTCTGGGGCGGCATGACCGAGCGTCAGCGCCGCGCTTTGCTCAAGCAGCACCCCGAGGTGGTCTCGTGGGCCGAGTTCTTCACCAACCAGCGCAAGCATCGCAGCGCCGTCTGACCGGCGCCTAGGCCGCGTCGGTATCGCCGGTGATCTGATCGGCGATGGCGCGCAGCGCCTCCAGGCTCGACACGTCGAACGGCAGTGACGGCACCCCCACGATCGCCACGTGGGGGTTCGCACCCGTGAACCGGGACAGCAACCGCACCTCGCGCTTGGCCGTCAGCGCGCGATCGGCGTGGATGTTCAGCACCGCCGCCGTCAGCGGATCCGAATCGCCGAGCGTCTCGGCGGCATCACGCGCCTGGTCCACCTTGACGTCACACAGCGTCGGGTGCGTCCGGTTGAGCACCAGCCCGGCCAGCGGCATCCGCTCCTGCGACAGCCGATCGACGAAGAACGAGGCCTCGCGCAGCGCATCCGGCTCCGCGGCCGACACCACCACGAACTGCGTTCCGCGGCGCTTCAACAGCTCGTAGGTCTTGTCCGCCCGCTTGCGGAAACCGTCGAACGTCGCGTCCAGCGCCTGCACGAAACCGGCTGCGTCCGAGAGCATCTGAGACCCCAGCACCGTCGAGAGGGCCTTCATCGCCAGGCCGACGGCACCGGTGACCAACTTGCCGATGCCGCGACCGGGCGCCAGCAGCAGACGCCACAGCCGACTGTCCATGAAGCTGCCCAGGCGCTTCGGCGCATCCAGGAAGTCCAACGCATTGCGCGACGGCGGGGTGTCGACGACCACCAGGTCCCACTTGTCCTCGCCCAGCAGCTGCCCCAGCTTCTCCATCGCCATGTACTCCTGCGTACCGGCGAGCGACGTGGCGACCGTTTGATAGAACTGATTCTCCAAGATCGCCTCGGCCCGACCGGGATCCGAGTACTGCATCACCATCTCGTCGAACGTGCGGCGCATGTCGAGCATCATCGCGTGCAGCTGCCCGGGTACCTCGGGCGCCAACGGCACCCGCTGCGGGGTGTTGCCCAGATCCTCGATGCCCAGCGCCTGCGCCAACCGCTTCGCCGGGTCGATCGTCAGCACCACGACGGTGCGGCCGTACTCGGCGGCCCGCAGCGCCATCGCCGCGGCGGTGGTCGTCTTGCCGACACCACCCGCGCCGCAACACACCACGACCCGATTGGTGGTGTCGGTCAGGATGGCGCGCATGTCGAGCGCGCGTGGCGTGGTGCTCATCGTCGAATCCCCCTGCTGGCCGGTGCGATCATCGGACGCCCTGAGCGGAGAGCTCTTCGGCGAGTTCGTACAGGCTGCCCAGGTCCACGCCGTCGCGGATCGTGGGCAGGTCCAGCCGCGGCATGTCGATCTCACGGAGCTGCTCGGCGCTCTCGGTGCGCGCGGTGATGCGGGTCGCGTGCTGGATGGTCTCGGTGAGCAGACCCGCGAAGTCCTCGTCGCCCACCGTGATTCCCGCCCGCGCCAGCCCGGCGCGCACCGCGTCGGCGTCGACGACGCCCTCGGCGGCCTTGGCCAGATCGTCGGCCGCGAGGTAGGCCGGGATGTTGCGGTTGACGATGACGCTGCCGATCGGCAGGTCCAGCTCGCGCAGTTCCTCGATGGCCTCGACGGTCTCCTGCAGCGGCAACGCCTCCAGCAGCGTGACCAGGTGGATGGCCGTGTACTCGGAGTGCAGCACCTTCACCACGCTCTCGGCCTGCCCGTGCACCGGCCCGCCCTTGGCCAGATCCGACACCGCCTTGGTGACGTCGAGGAACCGCGCGATGCGGCCCGTCGGCGGCGCGTCGACCACCACGGCGTCGTACACCGGCTGCTTGCCCTTCTCGGCGCGCGTCACGATCTCGCGGATCTTGCCGGTGAGCAGCACGTCGCGCAGCCCCGGTGCGATGGTGGTCGCGAACTCGACGGCACCGATGCGGCGCATGGCCCGACCGGCGAGGCCGAGGTTGTAGAACATGTCGAGGTACTCGAGGAACGCGGCCTCGGTGTCGATGGCGAGCGCGTTGACCTGGCCGCCACCCTCGGCCGTCGCGATCTTGACCTCTTCGTAGGGCAGCGGCGGTACGTCGAAGAGCTGCGCGATGCCCTGGCGCCCCTCCACCTCCACCAGCAGCACCTTGCGACCGCCTGCCGCCAGCGACAGGGCCAGCGCCGCCGCCACCGTCGACTTGCCGGTGCCGCCCTTGCCGGTGATGAAGTGCAGCCGGGCCTTGGTCAGCCGCGACGGCCACCCGGATGCGCGGCGCGCGGTGGACGACGCTTCAGGCGGAGCGGACGACGACACCGCGCGATGAGCGGACGACGACACCGCGCGATGAGCGGACGACGACTCTGTGGTCACCCCAGCATGCTAGCCAAGGGATACCCGTCGCCCGATAAGCTCGGCGACATGAGCGACGCGACGAAATGGGAGTACGCCACCGTCCCCCTGCTGACCCACGCGACCAAGCAGATCCTGGACCAATGGGGTGAGGACGGCTGGGAACTCGTCTCCGTGCTGCCCGGCCCCACCGGGGAGCAGCACGTCGCGTACCTGAAGAGGCCGAAGTGACCCACTCCGAGAGGCTCTCCGAACTCGGCATCGAGCTGCCCGCCGTCGTCGCCCCGCTGGCGTCGTACGTGCCGGCGGTCCGCACCGGCAACCTCGTCTACACGTCCGGCCAGCTGCCGATCGTCGACGGCGAGCTGCTGCGCACCGGCAAGGTGGGCGCCGACGTCAGCGCCGAGGACGCCAAGGAGCTGGCACGGGTCTGCGGCCTGAACGCACTGGCCGCGGTGCACGCCCTCGTCGGCGTCGACGCCGTGGTGCGCGTGGTCAAGGTCGTCGGATTCGTGGCATCCGCGCCGGGATTCGGCGGCCAACCGGGTGTGATCAACGGGGCCTCCGACCTGTTCGGCGAGATCTTCGGCGACGCCGGTGCGCATGCCCGCTCGGCGGTCGGGGTGTCGGAATTGCCGAGGGACACGCCGGTCGAGGTGGAGATCATCGTCGAGGTCGCGTGAGCGACGATTCAGCGGAGGTCGCGTGAGCGACGATTCAGCGGAGGTCGCGTGAGCGACGATTCAGCGGAGGTCGCGTGAGCGACGGGGGCCTCGAGCATCCGGCGTACGGCACGCTGCGCCGTGTCACCGACACGGCGTCGGTGCTGCTGTGCGACAACCCGGGGCTGATGACGCTCGACGGCACCAACACGTGGGTGCTGCGCGGTCCGGGCAGCGACGAGCTGGTGATCGTCGACCCGGGCCCCGATGACGACGCCCATGTCGAGCGCATCGCAGCGCTGGGGAAGATCGCGCTGGTCCTCGTCAGCCACAAGCACGGTGACCACACCGGCGGCATCGACGCCCTCGTCGACCGCACCGGCGCGGTGGTGCGGGCCGTCGGCAGCGGTTTCCTACGCGGTCTCGGCGGTCCGCTGACCGACGGGGAGGTCATCGACGCCGCGGGCGTGCGCATCACGGTGCTGGCCACCCCGGGCCACACCGCCGACTCGCTGTCGTTCGCCGTGGACGACGACGCCGTGCTCACCGCCGACACGGTGCTGGGCCGCGGCACCACCGTCATCGACAACGAGGACGGCAGCCTCGGGGACTATCTGGAGTCGCTGCGTCGGCTGCACGGCTTGGGCGCCCGCACGGTGCTTCCCGGCCACGGACCGGATCTGCCCGATCTGCAGGCCGTCACCGCGACCTATCTCGAGCACCGGCGGCAGCGGCTGGAGCAGGTCCGCGCTGCGCTGGCGACGCTGGGCGACGACGCCACGGCCCGCCAGGTGGTCGAGCACGTCTACACCGACGTCGACGAGAAGCTTTGGGAGCACGCCGAATGGTCCGTGCAGGCGCAGTTGGACTACCTACGGCGGTGACACGACGCCGATTTCGGCGCGCTGACGTTCGGTGAGCGAACGTCAGCGCGCCGAAATCGCTACCGGGCTCGGCGAGCCAGACGCTCGGAGTCGCTGATCAACACGCTCTTGCCCTCCAACCGGATCCATCCGCGGTGAGCGAAGTCGGCGAGCGCCTTGTTGACCGTCTCGCGGGAGGCGCCGACCAGCTGGGCGATCTCCTCCTGGGTGAGGTCGTGCGTGACGCGCAGCGAGCCGCCCTCCTGCGTACCGAACCGCTGGGCGAGCTGCAGCAGCTGCTTGGCGACGCGGCCGGGCACGTCGGTGAAGATCAGGTCCGCGAGGTTGTTGTTGGTGCGCCGCAGTCGGCGGGCCAACACGCGCAGCAACTGGTCGGCGATCTCGGGCCGGTCCTTGATCCACGCCTTGAGCGCGTCGCGGTTCATCGCCACCGCGCGCACCTCGGTGATGGTGGTGGCGCTCGAGGTCCGGGGGCCGGGGTCGAAGATCGACAACTCGCCGAACATGTCGGACGGGCCCATGATCGTCAGCAGATTCTCGCGGCCGTCGGGCGAGCGACGCCCGATCTTCACCTTGCCGGAGATGATGATGTACAGCCGATCACCTGGCTCGCCTTCGGCGAACACGGTGTGCCCGCGCGGGAAGTCGACAGGTTGAAGTTCCTTCGTCAGCGCGGAGACCGCAGCTGGTTCGACTCCCTGGAAGATTCCGGCCCTCGCCAGGATCTCGTCCACGTTGCCCCTCTTGTCGTTCTGGGTGATGGTGAAACGCGCAGGCCCAATCCGGTTGGGCAGCGGTTTCAGTCTAGTCGTTGGCCGTTTCGCAACGTGCCAACGCTACACACGATCGGCGTGCCAGGTCGCCCGAAACTCGGGATTGGCAGGCCGATGCACGTAGATCCGCGACGGTGAACGTGGCGCGGATTCGGCCATCGCTGGCCCGTCGGGCCTGCCGCGGTAGGGAACGTAGGCCGTCTCCTCGTGGTCGAAGTGGTCGATCACCCTCGAGAAGGGGTCGCTGCGCCCGGTGATGCGGGCCGGCGGCAAGGCCGGCTTCGCGCAGTCCGCCTTCGCTCGGTCGAGCGCGGCAGCAACGCCGTCGGAGACGGTCTCGCCGTCGACCAGGCTCGCCTCCAGGCGATCGAGCCCGAACGTCACCAGCATCAATACCGCCGGGATGAAGGCGACGAGCAACCACGACACAAGGCTGTAGTAAACACGGCCTAGATCTCAGGGCGATCACGAAATGCCACCGGTCGCGCCTGTTCTGCGCGCATCCGCGTCGGAGGGGGTCAGTAGGCTGCGGACATGGCAGTGCGAGCAGCCGCGAAGCGGTGGGACCAGGAGACACGCGTCGGGCTGGTGCGGCGTGCCCGACGCATGAATCGCGCGCTGGCACAAGCATTCCCACACGTGTACTGCGAGCTGGACTTCACCAATCCACTCGAACTCACGGTGGCCACCATCCTGTCGGCGCAGAGCACCGACAAGCGCGTGAACCTCACCACCCCGGCACTGTTCGCGCGCTACCGCACCGCGCTCGACTACGCGCAGGCCGATCGCACCGAACTCGAGGAACTCATCCGGCCCACCGGGTTCTACCGGAACAAGGCCACGTCGTTGATGCGTCTCGGGCAGGAACTCGTCGAGCGCTTCGACGGCGAGGTGCCGCACACGCTCGACGAACTGGTGACGCTGCCGGGCATCGGTCGCAAGACCGCCAACGTGGTGCTCGGCAATGCGTTCGGCATTCCGGGGATCACCGTCGACACCCACTTCGGCAGGCTGGTGCGGCGGTGGCGGTGGACCGAACTGGAGGATCCGGTGAAGGTCGAGTTCGCGGTCGCCGAACTCATCGAGCGCAAGGAGTGGACGCTGCTGAGCCACCGCGTGATCTTCCACGGGCGACGCGTGTGCCACGCGCGCAAACCCGCGTGCGGGGTGTGCGTGTTGGCCAAGGACTGCCCGTCCTACGGGACCGGCCCCACCGATCCCGTCGTCGCCGCCGCACTGGTGAAGGGGCCCGAGACCGAGCATCTGCTGGCGCTGGCCGGGCTGTCCTCGTAGTCGCCACGTGACGATGGGCAGGGCGACGCGCTGGACGGTGGTCGTGATGGTGTTCGTGGTGGCGCTCGGGTTCGCGTTCTGGCGCGAACTCGGCGACTCCGCGAGCGGACCGGCCGCGGGCCCGTCGGCCGAGCAGCCGGGCGTGGGTGCGCGCGAGCACCGCGACGCCGACACCCCCCAGGCCCTCGCCGGTCCG